>DASWDU010000034.1 GCA_036395115.1 Thermoplasmata archaeon
CAGACAGCATGTTAGCCACGGACCTGTCGGCTTAGCACACGTCCAGGATGCATATGATCGGTATCAGCGGACGCTGTGCAAGCGGCGCGCGTGCGCCTCCAGCGGCCTCTACCCCTTCCCCTTCGACGCCCGCGCACGTCGGGGGTGCACGTCTCGCCTCCGAACGTAAAACGGGATGCCAATGGCGCAGAGCCCTCTGCTCGGAGACCCGGTTCCTTACGGCGTGTGGATATTTAATCCTTGTCTCGCGGCGGTTCCCTACCGGCCCGAGGAGGCGACGGCGCGTGGGGGGATTGCGGACCGGATATGCCGCGAGACTCCGCGGATTCACCCGGATGGCGTCGACCGATGCGAGCCGAGCCATCGCGTCAGAAAGCCCGCCAACGGGACGTTTCATCGGTTCCGACCCGGCTTTCTTATGCGGGCGTCGGGTCGTCCCGACCGGATACCGCCGATCAACGCCTCGTTCCCACGGGACACGTTTTAAGCGGGTGAAACCGTTAGTCCTCATCTCGCGCGTCACCGGACGCGCGGACCCAAGGGGAGGATCGCGCGCCCGCCCGGTCGATCGTCGGGGATTGGAAGGCGTATCGCTGGGCCGTCGACACTCGCCGCTACCATTTCGATCTCCGCCATCCCCGTCTCCGATGGATGCCGGTGCTGATCGCCTTCACGTTCGTCGGCACGACCGCGACCGCGATCGTCCTGAACGGGGCCTCGCTCTCGCGCGGTCTGAAGACCTATCTGCTCGGGCTGCTTGTGGTCGACGGCGGTATGGTGGCCGTCGAGGTCATGGCCTGGCTCATCGGACGGAAACTCTGGCGGGAGGACCGCGATTTCCGGTATGTCGGGATCGTCGTGGGCTTCGCCTCCCTCCCGGTGTGGGGCTCGGTCGAAGCGCTGTGCGTCAGCTGGATGATCCCGGTGCTCTCGGAGTCGAACGTATGCGCGGTGAGCGGCGGGCTTTCGTGGGCTGCGTTCGTGTGGCTCGTGACAATCCCGAATCTTGCGGTCCTCCTTGATTTCCGGCGCTTCCTCGCACGCGGCGCGGAGCGCCCGGGGTGAAGCCGTCGATCGATTGCGCTTACGGCCGCTTCTTCCGCCTGCGGACCGCCCACACGATGACGACGATGGCGAGCAGCACCGCCAGCGTGATTCCGAACGGCAGCGCCCATCCGAGCGGCTCCGAAGGCGGCGTTGCCTGCGTCGCCGCCGTCGTGAAGGAAATCGAGTAATCGCTTGCGAGCGCGTTGCCCGCGACGTCCCTCACGCCGGACGCGTGAACCGTGACCTGGTATGTCGTGCCGCTTGCAATCGCCCCGGACGGCGTGAAGACGAGCGTGTTCCCGTCCCACCAGAACGTCCCCGCCACAGAGGGCGTGATCGAGAACGCGGCCTCGGCGGTCGCATGAACGACCGCCTCGCTGAACGTCACCCGGACGGTCAGGCCAGCCGTGGCGACGCCTGTCGCGCCGTCCATTGGCGCGGATGAGAGGACCGTCGGCCCGACCGTGTCGACGCCCAATTCCACCTCGCCCGTCGTTGGCTTCGTCGCGATGGACTCCAGATTTCCCGCGACATCCCTCCCGACGACCCAGAATCGATATCGGCCGTCGCCTGACGACGGAGTAACGGTGAAGGCGAACGGCGGGGACGTAAGCTCCGCCGCATAGGCGGGCACGGACCAGGTGGTGCCGTCCGCGCTGTAGCTCACGTAGAGGCGGACCGAGGCGACGCCGCTCGTCGCGTCGCTCGCGTCCACGGTCAGGGGAATCGGCAGGATCGACTGCCAGTAGCCGCTTGGACCGGAGAGCTGCGTCGTCGGCGCGACGGAGTCGAAGCCCGCCTCGATCTCCCCCGTTGCCGGTTTGCTCGACAGGGATTCGGAGTTGCCGGCTCCGTCCGTCGCGAGGGCCCAGAATCGATAGAGGCCCTCTCCCTGCGAAGGTGCGTAGTCGAAAGCGAACGGCTCGGCGTCGTCGGAGGCCACGACAGCGGGTGCGGACCACGCCGTCCCGTCCGCACTGAACGCGACGTAGAGGTCGACCGACGCGACGCCGCTGCGGTCGTCGGATGCGCTCGCGTCGAGGTGGAACGGTCCGGACGTCTGCCAATAGCCGGAGAGGGGGCTCAGGCTCGACGTGGGCGAGGTCGTATCTGGAGGTGGGGGCGAGACGAAGACCATGAAGGCGCGACTCGCGAACACCGCGGTCGTCGTCTCGTTGCCCACCGCCGCGGCCTCGAACTCGTACGTTCCGGGTGCCAGGGTCGACGTGAACGAAGGATCGAGGTCGACCCGCCAGGTGCCGGAGCCCACGAGGGAGGCAAATCCCTCCCGGAGCGGCGTGGCGTTGCCCGCCGCCGAGATCCGATACCGGACGGTCGCGTTATCGTACGGCGCGGCGTTCACAGTCGTGGTGAGGTTCACCTGCGCCGCCTCTCCGACGATGACGTCCGGGATTGGCTCGATTGCGAGATCGGGAACCGGATTCGGGAGGAGGTAGTCCCACCGGTCCGCCGGGAACGGATAGGCGTCGAAAGCCGTGACGGTCGCCTGGACGCTGATTGGGTCGACGGAGGTCAGAACGAACGGCCCGTTGCTCACGTAGAAGTGGCCATACGTGCTCCGGAAGTTCTGCAGGTCAGTCCACCGGCTCGCGGCCTCCGTGGGGTCGAAATTCAAACCGGGTGGCAGGTGCGACATGTAGGACGGCAAGTTCGCGTCCATGTCGGCAAGGCACGGGCCTTTCGTCAGGTCGAGCGCGTACTTCTGTTCGTTCTCAGCGGTGACCTCACTCACCCGACAGGTGTCGTCGAACACAGCGCTCAGCGCGAGTTCGCTCGCCGTCCATGGAGTCGACGGGAACGCGGCATTGATCAAGGAGGCGATTGTTGCCGGATCGATGTGCCAGTATTCGTACCAAACTTGGAGGTGGGTCGCATCGACGACGCGGAACCCTCGCAAGCTGTTTCGAAATAGGATCGCGGCGTAGGACGCCGCGTCGAGGTCTTTCGTATAGACGTCCCCGGCGGGATCCGCCCGGCGGAAGACGAGGGCGAGTTCGTACAGGACGTCGTCCATTGTGAAGTTCGATCCGTCGTGCCACTTCCCGAACGTGAACGTGTAGTTGACCAGCGACTTCGCCGTGGTCCCGGCGGGGACAACCTTGAAACCGAGCGTCGAGCTGTCCCACTCTTGGGCGTCCGTCGGGACGTCGATGGAACCCGTTGGGCCGGCGGTCGTCGTCTCGAACTCGGCGCGGACCCCGATGTACTCGCCGGTATGCGGATGAATCGTCAGGGCGGGGTCCGAGAACGTTTGCGCGACGATGTTGTCGTAGAGCCAACCGAATCCCTGCCACGGCTGCCACGGCGATAGCATCTGAATCCGCTGGCCGACTTGAAGGGTTCCTCCGGGCGAGGCGAAGCGGGCGGTCCGTAGGACGAAGGGGCCCCAGAGGCCCGCAGAGACATCCGAGACGAACGCCGTGACCCGGGGCGAGTAGACGAACGTCTCGTCGCCGACAAGCCAGACGCGAACGGAATCGTTCAGGCCGAGCGTCACGGCGGACTCCACCAAAGCCTCCCGCTCGGCCACGCTCGAGTACTGCCCGTTCAGGAGATTTGTGCATGCGGCCTCGAGGTTCGGCGGGGAGCGTACACGGTCCACACGTTGCTCCCTTCCCCACCGCAATAGAAGAAGTCGGGATCCGAGTCGGCCCACGTCTGAATCTGCGTGGGAGCCCATCCTTCCGTGTACAGCATCCAGGCGCCCGTGTCCGGCGGTCCGTTGTACACGATCGAGAAGGCGATTGCACCGGTCTTGTACATCCGGTTCACCGTCAGGCCGAGGCGCTCGACCTGATTCGCAACGTAGTCGCCGATTCGCGTGCGTGCGTCTTCGATTCGGATGACGAAGTTGACGACGATCGGGTTGCCCTGCCAACTCCATGTGCCGTTGAATGTCGCCCCGGATGCGTTGAGGGCGTTGAACACGAGGTCGTGCGCGCGGGTGATGTTGTATCGGGCGTCTCGGTTCAGGTCGCGGAAGAAGAACGGGTCCCGCGCGACTTATGGGCTCGAGTTGTTCCACAGGGCGGCGTGGGTCGTCCCGTACCCGCCGAACAGCTGGTCGTTGATGTACTCCCGGTCGATGAGGTAGTTGAGCGCGTTTCGGACATCCCGCAGCTCGAAGGGGTTGAACACCCCGGGCGCCAGCGTTTGGTCCACGGGAACCGGATTCACGAACAGGTTGTCTTCCTGCCCGTAGACATCGTCCGTCCGGAGGTCGGGGTCACTGTGCGCGGCCGCGATGTCGGCCGCAGTGCGGAGCGGGAACGTATACATGTCCATGTTGCCGTTCTTCAGGTCCAGCAACGCATGCGCTTGATTCGGCTGCTCGAAGAATCGAATCGAATCTACGAAGCCGCCGCTGCTTGGCGAAGGTGCGGTCGCCGACCCGCCTGCCCTCGGCACGACGATGAGCGAAGCCGCAACGAGCAATACCACGACAATCGCGCAGACGATCGAGCGCCGCATCGAGTTCCCTCCTTCCCCGCGGAGACCTCAAGCAGCGCCTCGGTCGCAGCGAGCCTCGCTCGCCGCGGATCCGGGAAGGCCCCCAACCGGGTGGTACCGCGTTCCGATGGCAGGACGGTCGTATATGACTTTCCGCCGTTCTTGGACGGGAGACGAACTCAAGCAGCCGAACCCGCAATCTGGACGATCCGTGCTTTCCCGCGGTCCACGAGGATCTTCGCGATCGTCTTCGGCAGGGTGACGAGGTCCTCCTTCTTCAGCCGGTAGGTCGTGTCGATCCCTGCAAACGGGGGCAGGTCCTCGAGCACATGGACGAGGACGTGGTCCTTCAGACTCGGCGGCGTCGTCGTGCGCCGCGTCTCCTCCGCCCGTACGACCTTCATGCGCGGAGTTTCCGGGGTCGGACCGGCTTTTTCCGTCGGCGGCTCGGGAGGTGGGGCGGCCGGTTCCGAGCCGAACGGCGATCCGCCGAACGACTCGGCGCGGGCTTTTTTCAGCAGGGCGACCATGCTGTCGAACAGCGCCCGGTCTTGCGCGGGGAGGTTCGGGATCTCGACCTCGGCGCCGCTCGCGCGGCTGGAGGCGAGCAGGGCGAGTTTCCGCTCGCGGTACGTGAAGATCTGATCCCTACGCTTCCGCACCTTTCGGAGCTCGTCCTGGAGAAGGAGGGCTTTCGGAGAGTTCGGATTTTTCTGTGCCTCTTTGTTCGCCAATTCGTCGAGTCGGGCGATGTACGCCGCGAGCTTGTCGTAGAAGTCCGCCTCGAGGCTCACGAGCGTCTTCTTGCCGCTCTCCTCGCGGTAGACTTTCGTCACGCGCTCGAAGTTGACGTCCTCTTCGCCCGGCACGCGTCGCACATCCGACCCGGCGTATAAGATGGCGTCGCCGCGCCGCGCAATCCTTATCGGCCGGGCCTTGCTTCTCGGATTCGGCATGCGCGCGGTCGTCGGCCCCCGCGCCTCGGGAGCGTGTTTCTGATGGACTGGGAGCGACTGTACGAGGACCTCCGGCGTGCGGTCGAAGACCTGCAGGAGCGGAGCCGGACCGCGCCGATCATCGTCGAGGGAGAGTACGACCGGCGGTCGTTGCGGGCCCTCGGGGTCGACGGCGACATCCGCCTCGTGAACGAAGGTTCGACGATCTTCGCGCTGTGCGAATCGATCGCCGCGGGCCACCGCCAGGCGATCATCCTGACCGATTGGGACGTGCGAGGGGGCCGCCTCGCCCGGCAGTTGCGGGACGGGCTGAGCGCGAACGGCGTGCGGTATGACGAAGAAATCCGCGCGCGGCTCACGCGGTTGTGCCGAAAGGACATTACCGACGTCGAATCGCTCCATGGATTCGTCGCACGGGTCGAAGAACACGCGAGCGTCGGGCACCGCCAGCGGCCCTCGAAGCGGTGGTACGCGGACCGGGTCCAGCGTCGCGATACCCGCCGACGATCCCAAAAGTGAGAACCATCGTCCGAACCCTTAAATAGGCCCGCTTCCAGTTTGGCACCGGGATAGCGGCCTGCGCCGCGATTCACCGATCCCCCTCATCCGAATCATCCTTTCCTGCCTCCTGGGAACGGGAGGCTGTGGCGCCCTGCGGGGCCGAGATTGTCCGGATAGCGGGACGTAAACCGCGAGCGAGGCCCAAGTCCGGACAGTGCGAGCATGAACATCGATCCGAGTACAACGAAATACCTGATCCAGGCCCGTATGGAGGCCGAAGGGATCGTGGAGAAGCCCGACGTCGTCGGCGCCGTCTTCGGCCAGACCGAGGGGCTTCTGGGAGAGGAACTGGACCTGCGAGACCTGCAGAAGAGCGGACGCATCGGCCGCATCGAGGTCGACGTGCAGAGCAAGAAGGGCCGGAGCGAGGGGACGATCCTCATCCCGTCCTCGCTCGACCAGGTCGAGACGTCGATCTTGGCGGCGGCGCTCGAGACGATCGACCGCGTGGGGCCGTGCAAGGCCTCGATCCGCGTCGACAAGGTCGAGGACGTCCGCGTGTCGAAACGCAACAAGATCATCGAACGCGCGCGGGCGCTGCTGAGCCAGATGGTCGAAGAGTCGAAGACGTCCGGCACGGACCTCTTGGACGAGGTCAAGATGAGCGTCCAGGTCTCCGAGATCGTCTCGTTCGGGGCCGAGCGACTGCCCTCCGGACCGAACGTCGCGGACAGCGACGCGATCATCATCGTCGAGGGACGCCAGGACGTCCTCAATCTGCTCCGCGCGGGCATCAAGAACGCGATCGCGGTCGAGGGGACGAACGTCCCGAAGACGATCCAGGAGCTCTCGAAGGAGCGAGCGCTCACGGCCTTCGTCGACGGAGACCGCGGCGGCGACCTCATCCTCAAGGAACTGTTGCAGGTCGCGGAAGTCGACTTCATCGCGCGCGCGCCGCGCGGCAAGGAGGTCGAGGAGCTCACGCAGAAGCAGATCATGAAGTGCCTGCGGAACAAGATCCCGGCGGACCAGTACGTCGAGATGTACGGCCTTGGCGGCCAGATCTACAAACCGGAATCCGAGTTCCCGGAGCCCCGCCCCGCCGGCGGACCGACGGGACGTTCGGAGGGACGGGCCGAGCCGCGGCCGATCGCCGCAACGCCGATCGAGACGCCGGCGTTCCGAGAGGAGAGCGCCCCCGCCCCGCTCACGCCGACGACGAAAGCGCTCAGCCCGAAGCTCGAGAAGTATCGGGACATGCTCGTCCAGCTCGGCGGTTCCTCGACCGCGCGGCTCCTCGACGATTCGGACGTCGTGTTGTCGGAGGTCCCGGTGCGCGAGCTCGTCGACACCCTCAAGACGAAGAAGAACACCCGCGCCGTCGTCTTCGACGGGATCATCACGCAGCGGATCCTCGACATCGCCTCGGAGATGAACATGCACTCCGTCATCGGCACGAAGATGGGCACGATTACGAAGCAGCCCGCCGGGGTCGAGATCTGGACCCGGAGCGACCTCGCGCCGTAGGCCCCGGGGTGGACCGTATCGCACGGACGAAGTCGCTCGCGGCGGACGAGGGATTCGCCCTCGACGACTTCGACGACACGTCGGAGATCCCGATCCCGGACGATCCGCTGAAGCGGGTGGTGGGCCAGGACGAGGCGGTCGCCCTCGCGCGGATCGCGGCGAACCAACGACGTCACTTCCTGCTCGTCGGGCCGCCGGGCACGGGCAAGTCGATGATCGCCCAGGCGCTCTCCCTCCATCTGCCGTCCGTGACGGAGGAGATCCGCGTCGTCCACAATCCGGAGAACCCGGAGCGGCCCTTTGTCGAGGTGAAGCAGCGGGACGAGGTCGTGCAGGAGCGAAGCCGGCTCGCAGGCGCGGAAGGCGACCTGATCGACCCGAAAGAGGCGCCGATCAACGTCGCCGAGCGGCTCGGCTACAAGTGCGTCCATTGCGGGACGTACTCGTCGCCGACGGACCGGATGTGCCCGAAGTGCGGCCGACCGAAAGCCGCGGCTCAAGGCAACGTCGGCAATCCGTTCGGCGATCTGCTCGGCGGCATCTTCGAGGTCACGTTCGCGCAGATGGGCGGCCGGGATCGCGTCACGACGACGCGACAGCAGTTCGGCAAGGAGGAGGTCGTCGTCTACGAGCGGGCGGGCGACATGATCCGCGTGCTCGATCAGAAGGCGCTCGAGAAACGGCGGGAGATGGAGAAGGAGAGCCCGCGCAAGGTCCTCGTGCCGATCGCCCGACGTCCGTTCGTGCTCGCGACCGGGGCAAGCGAGACGGAGCTCCTCGGCGACGTCCGGCACGATCCGTACGGGGGACATCCGCAGCTTGGCACGCAACCGTACGACCGCGTCGTGGCGGGCGCGATCCACGAGGCCCACCAGGGCGTCCTGTTCATCGACGAGTTGCCGCAGCTCGGTCACCTGCAGCGGTTCATCCTGACCGCGATGCAGGAGAAGCGCTTCCCGATCTCCGGCCGCAATCCGCAGTCGGCGGGCGCGAGCGTGAAGGTCGACAGCGTGCCGTGCGACTTCATCTTCGTCGGAGCGTGCAATATCCAGGACCTCCCGCACATCCTCTCGCCCCTGCGGTCGCGGATTACGGGCGCGGGGTACGAGGTCCTCGTCGAGACGACGATGCCCGACACCGGATCGAACCGAGCGAAGCTCGCGCAGTTCGTCGCCCAGGAGATCATGGTCGACAAACGCATCCCGCCTGCGTCGCGCGACGCGGTGCAGGTCGTCGTCGAGGAAGCCCGCCGCCGCGCGAAGTCACTGGATAACAAGGACAAGGCCTTGAGCCTCCGGCTCCGGGAATTGGGCGGCCTCATCCGGTCCGCGGGGGACATCGCGGTGACCGAAGAGGCCAAACGGATCGAGGCGGACCACGTTCGGCGGGCGGTGAAGGTCTCGCGATCGATCGAAGACCAGATCCGCGAGCGATACGGGTCGTATTCGGCCGGCGTCGGGACGGACCTGTCGTCCGCGCAGCGGGAATCCTCTCCGTACCATTACTGGAACGAGCACAAGGCGGACGACGTGCAAGGCTATCAGTAGGCGGGGATCGGCCGACCGCCGCAAGACGCAGTCTCGGCGCCTCGCGCCTTGGCGCCTCGACGGCTCACCCGACGGAGGGCTCGGGCCGATCTCCGTCGTCTCGCGGGTCATCCTCTTCTTCGGGGGAGCGAGAAGACCGCTATCCCGGCGACTTCCCGGTTGGCGGCGCGCCCTCCGGCGCTGGGTTTCCCAGGTGCGCCAGGACGGAAGCTCTCTCGCTCAAGGCCGTCGGATCTCCGGGGCTCAGCTGCAAGCCCTGCTCGTACGCGGCGAGGGCCTCCTGGTAGCGCTGCATTCCCTTCAGGGCACGCCCCTTCTCGTACCAGAAATCGGGATCGTGGGGGACGAGCCCGGTTGCCTGGTCGTAGGCCGAGACGGCGTCGCCATAGCGGCCGAGCTCTCGCAGCAGGCCGCCCTTCTGGGACCACAGATCGACGGATCTCGGTCGCAGCTCAATCGCGCGATCGTAGCAGCCGAGGGCCTCGTCCTGACGCCCGAGCTTCCGCAGCGAGTCGGCCTTCGCGGACCACGAATCCGCGTCCGTGTCGACGAGGTCAATCGCCCGATCGAACGAGGCGACCGCCTCCTCGTACCGCCCGAGCCCGTGCAGGAGATCGCCCCGACCC
Source organism: Thermoplasmata archaeon (assembly GCA_036395115.1). Classification (NCBI taxonomy): domain Archaea; kingdom Methanobacteriati; phylum Thermoplasmatota; class Thermoplasmata; species Thermoplasmata archaeon. The sequence goes on from DASWDU010000034.1 coordinate 9,676, forward strand.
GCCCAGGAGTCGGCGTCTTCGGGTCGCAGTTCGAGGGCGTGGTCCAGGCAGGCGATTGCCTCCTCCGGCGCTCCAATCTTTGTCATCACGAGGCTCCGGCTGCGCCACACGGGAGGGTAGTCCTTGTCCAAGGCGATCGATCGGTCGAAGCTGTCGATCGCGTCCACGAAGTCCCCGAGGCCGAACGCGGCGAGCCCCCTCTGGTACCACGCCTCCGGGTTTTCGGGCGCCATCGCCGCGGACTTGGAGAAGGCGTCGCGGGCCTCCGCGAACTGCCCCTGATTGGCAAAGCCCATGCCCCGGTTGAGGAACACGTCCGCGCCTTCCTTCGGGGCCGAGGGACGCCTGCGCACGAAGATATGGGTCCGGTCGCGGAGGAGGCTCAGGACCAGGACCGCCAACAGGTCGTACGCGAGGAAGATCGCGGCGTTCGTCACGGAACGGTTCGCGAGATTCCAGACGAACAGGGACGTCAGAGCGAGGACCGCGAATACGAGGGATGTCGCGGACAGCTCGACCCAGAGGGACCTCCACGCCACGATGACGAAGGCGAGGACGAGCAATGAGACCCATAAGGCGAGGCGGTCCAACGGCGTGCGCCACAGGGCGATTCCCACCGCCGCGAGAGCGATGACGCCGCCCATGCTGACGGCGACGGCCACGCGGACCGGGGTCGTGCGGTCCCGGGCGACTGAGACCTCCAAGTTCGCCATCAGGCCACCTCCATCCTTGCCGATGCGGCGGAGTTCCCGATCCGGAGGTACGCTTCGCGGACCTCCGAGAGCGTGGCGACGGGCGTTCGACGAGAGCCTTGCGAGGAGTCACAGTGGTTCATGGTTCACCTTTTCGTTCGATTCGAGCGTCACTTCCTCCGCCTTGCGCGATGCCCGACCTCTTCCCTTTCCGCGCCGGTGGGCGAGAGAGGGGCCGGAGTCGCATCCTCACCGTCGCGAGGGGGACCGGCCGGACTTTCGGTTTCGCGACGACGATTGCGGGGAGCGTCACGGAGGGAACGCCTTCCCCGGGTGTGGCCGGGTCGGGTGTGACCTTCAGTGCTACGGTTCCAGGGGTCGAGGCGGTCGCCCGTTTGGGGCGTCGCCGAAGAGCGCCCCCGATGATCGTGCGCCCCCGCGCGACGAGGGCTCGGAACGCCTTGACGGCCGCGCTCCCGACGTCTCGCGAGGTGGCCTGCCACCTCTCTTCATGGGTGCTGGAGATCATGGTGCCTTCGGTGAAGGGGACGGTCCGGACGTTCCCGACGGCGGAAGAGGCTCCTCGGGACGTCGGCCGCCGCACGGGCAGGGGCGAATGACTCCGCTCCGGACGCACGATCTGTACGGCCGGTGCCGCTCGGAGTTGTGAGAGCGATGAGTATTCGTTTCTCTGCATGACCCAACCTCTCGTGTTCGCCTGCCGACCGATGTCCAGCGGATGGAGTGGCTTCAACCCGATGTTGCCAATGGTCTTCAGGTATCCTCGCAGCTTCCTGGCGACGCTTCCCGAGCAAACTTCCGTGATCCTGTACGTTCGCAGGCCCAGCGAGGCGTGGAGGTCCCGCTGAATGACCTTCGCATCGGGTTCGCCGATCGCGAGAACCTGTCCGACCCCGGTCTCGCCTTGTTTCAGCCTCGACTTCAGGTACGTTTCCTTGATGCCTCTGTATACCCACCGGCCCGCTTCCATGCCGTACACGAGGCCGCCCACGGCGATGGCGGCATCCTCGACACCCTGTGCACTCTTTGCGTCGCCGGCCCGGTGGAAGGTGATCACCTCGACCTCGGTCCGCAATGCCGAGCTCCGAGGCGTGACGGTGACGTATCCGCCTCCGTGTGAGGGTGCCGGAGCTCCCAGACCCGGCCAGCTTCGGCGCTTCCGGTCCGCTCTCCCTGCGTTGGCCGGACGCGAACTCGTCCCGCGATCGGCCCGGTCGACTGGGGTCGATGACCGCGCGTACCGATTAACCATGACGTTCAGCCCTCCAACGAGGGGATCGCGCCCGACCCCGCAGGCTCCCTATGCTGGGGGCGCCGCATAACGGTTTCGATGCCTCGAGTCGATATCGCTGTCTCTCGCTCACGATGCTTGATCCCCCCCGTCCAACGCGGCAAGGGCGCGTTGCGCCGCCGCGTAGCGCTCGACGTCCGCCGCTCGGCACGGCGGCGGATGGGACACCTGGCGGCCGCACGATCCGCACACCGGGCCCGTGCCCTTGCGGACCATGGAGTCGATGGCGCTCGCGAATCCGTTCGTCATGCACTCATCCCTCGCTTCGTTTTGTTTCCACGGATAGCAACTCCCCTCACCTGTGGCCCGGCCGGCCGTCGCTGAGCTCGCCGTCTCCAAATTGGGGGACCGGGCTCTCCGGACGTATCCGCAGGGCGACCGATTCCTTCCGCATGGGTGCCTCGAGCTTCTCGATCTTCAAGGTCTCGATGTAGGCTCGCATGATCCTCCCGTAGGCCCCGTCCTGGGCGAACAGCTCCCGATGGGTGCCGCTCTGCACGAGCCGTCCGTCTTCCAAGACGAAGATCCGTTTCGCTTCCAGGACGAGCGACATGTTGTGGGAAATCAGGAGCGTCGTCCGGCCCTCGCAGACCCTTCGGAGGGACACGTCGATTTCGCGGACGGCGAGGGGATCGATCGCCGCGGTCGGCTCGTCGAGGATCAAGACGCGGGGGTCCTTGAGGAACGCGCGGGCGATCGCGAGGCGTTGCCTTTGTCCCTTGGAGAGCGCACTCGCGGGACGGTCCATGCCGACGTTCGCGACGAACCCGCCCAGGCCGACCTCATCGAGGGCGTCCCACATGTCCGCCTCCGTCGCGCCCTCCCGGACCTGAGTCAGGTTGTCCCGGATCGTGCCGCGAACGTAGTGGTCTTCCTGGAGCACGATGCCCACGTGCTGCCGGATCTCCGATTTCGTCAGGTCCCGTAGGTCGACGCCGTCGAGGAGGACCCGGCCGGCGTCCGGATCGTAGAACCGGAGCAGCAGTTTCGAAAGGGTCGTCTTGCCCGCGCCGTTCAGCCCGACGAGCGCGTACAGGCCTCCGGGTTCCAGATCGAGCGTCACGTCGCGCAGCACGGGAGAACTCGGATTCGACGGATAGGCGAACGACACGAGTTGCACCGACACGTGTCCGCTCACGGCCTTGAGGCTCTTCGGGGCCGCGGGCTCGGCGAGCGCGGGTTTCTCGTCGAGCACGCCGAAGTAGCCGCCCGCGAAGTCGACGGCCTCCTGCTGCTCGTCGAAAATCCGGTGGAGATGCGTCACGGGAGCGGCGACGTTCCGATACAGGAGGAGATGCAGGAAGATCGCGCCGATTGAAAGCTGCCCGGTGACCACCAGATATCCCGTGATCCCTAGGATGGCGACCTCTCCGACGTTCTCGAAGAACTTCTTGATTCCGTCATACGTTCTGTTCACGTAGTGATGGCGAATCTCGTCCGCCTCGAGACCCTCGTTCATGGCCCCGATCCGGCGCGTCTCGAGCGGCTCCCATCGGTAGGCTTTGATGAGCATGATCGCCTCGAGGAATCCGATGAAGATTCCGGACCGCTTCTCCTTCTGCTGCATGATTGCGACGCGCGTTCCCGCGTTGACTTTCGCTTGGCGGATCGAGGCGTAGGCGAACAGCGGAATGATGAGCAAGGTGACGACGCCGACCAGCCAATTCGAGATGAACATGAGGATCAAGGCGAATGCGGACATCAAGAAGAGCGGCAGGATGTCGACGACGAGGTTCTTGACGAACTTCGACATGCCTTCGATCCCGCGATCGATTCGCTCGACGACGGCCCCGGGCGAGTTCTCCGGCGCATCGAAGAAGGCTTGGTCGAGCGTCCCGAGGTGCTGGCTCACCTTGTTCGACATGTCCGTCGCCGCCACGGTCCTGATTTTCTCACCGACGCGACCGACGGCGATCGTCAGGGCCTGCATGCCCGCTTCCTTGGCGACCAGGACAGAAATCAAGACGGCCAGCAGGAGGATTGCGGATCGGATTGCTGCATCTCTCGCCGCGGGATCGGTCAGCGCGCCCTGCTGCGTCACCTGAGCGGTAAGGGTGTCCGTCACGTACCGGAAGACGAGCGGATTGACTTGTGCCAGGGAAGCGGAGACGACCATCAACACGACCGAGATCAGGACGAGCCTCCGATGGGGGCGCATGACCTCGAAGCTCTGCCGAAGCACATAGCGCCAGGACCGCACCGGCGGTGCGGTCTCGCTCCGGGCCGCCGCGCCGGCCCGTTCCACGGAGGCCCCCAGGGCAGGCTCGGACACCTTATGTTCCCTCCGTCGTTCCGCGTCGATCGAGACGGGTCTCCGTGGGGCGAATCAGCAGCGGGTACGATAGGGCAGGTTGCGGAGTCGCTTCCCCGTTTTGGGCGTCGAGGATCACGGAGCCAAGCTCGCGGATCAGCTGGTGCGCGTCAGGCCCCGGCTTCTGCCCGAACTGGAGGGACTTCGAGTTGGACCATCCGAATCCCCTCCGGGCGGTGACGTAGATTTCCGAGGAGAGCGCCATCGTCTTGACGGTGACGTAGAACAGGTGGCGGAAGCACAAGACGATCAACATGATCCCCAGGAGGATGAGGATGTACCAGAGGAAATTGGTCCGAGAGGTCGCGAGGTGCGAGATTGCGGGGATCAAGTTCGTGTACGGCAGTAGGCCCAAGGCCAGCAACACCATCCCTGCGCCCAGCATCAGGAGGTTGAAGCTCCACCCGAGGAACGATTCCACGCCGACGACCTTGTCGAGATGGACCTCCTGCACGAATCGCGAACGCCCGAGGACGCCCCTTCCGCCGACGCCGTACATGAGAACGCGGAGGTTCGTCACGAGGATGTTCGCGCGGGCTCGGTAGGGGAGCCAAAGCCGTGCGACGTAGAAATTGCGGAGGGGATATTCCCCGACCGCCAACCGGATGAACCGACGCCAGTCCAGCACCTCGGAGGCCGGGTTCAGCTCGTCCTCCGGCACATCGGGGGTCGGTTCCCCCTCCTCGTCCAGCGCCGCGAAGGCCCGCTGCATCTCGTCCTCGAGCCCCTCGGAGGCCGGCGCCGTCTCGCTCTCCGCGCGCACCTATCGGCCTCCCGCTGGGTTGCCTTTCTGCGCGGACGTCGGGCCACGTTTCCGTCCTCCCCGCCCGTTCGCGCCTCCCGTGCGGCGGCGCAGGCGCGGCGGTCGCGCCCCTCCTGGAGAAAGCAACACGTCGACGCCCCGCCGGAAGACCCCGCGCGTTTCCGCGACGGCGTCCCCCAGCCGATGGGTCGGAAGACTTGCGGTGAATGTCATGAAGGCCACTCGCGGACCCCGGACCAGGATCGCGCGGAGCCGATCCTCCGGTCGTTCCAGGCGGACGAGCCCCTGTTGCGCGAGCAACCGCGCATGGTATGTCGCGAGCTGGCGGCTGATGCCGAGGATCCCCGCCACGTCGGAGATCGGGGCGCCCGGAGCCCGGGCGAGCGCGCGGAGGAAGCGTTCCTGGGTTCGAGAGCGGCCGTCGCCGTTCGCCGGTGCGCGGGCTTCGGCCGAGCGGTGCATCTTCCGTCCGTTCTGGGAGCGGGAGCGGATGAGCCCCGCCCGCTCCAAGACGCGCAGGTGGTGTGTCAACCCTCCCGTGCTCAGTCCGAGGGCGCGCTTGATGTTCGTGAACGTCTCGCCCGGGTGGGCCCGGACGTGGTCGTAGATCCTCCGGCGCAACGCCTGCTTGAGGGTCGCCGGGAACGCCGTGCCGTTCTCGAAGACGGGGCGCAGGACCGAAGTCCCCTTGGCACCGGCTCGCACATCGTCCGGGCCGCCGCGCTTCGTCAGGAGCCGCGCCGCGGGCACGGGCTTCAGACTCGCGATGGCGTGGCGGGCGTCCTGGTGTTCCATCCCTCCTCCTTACTTCCTGAAGTAGCCGTGGGTCCTCAACCAGATAAGGCTTACGGGAACTAGGATAATGAGGAGGGGGGCGTACTTCGAGGAATGAAGCGACACAATGATCATGCTGTTGACCCACCCGGGGAGGCCCAAGGCCATGACGGAGGCCTCAAGCGCCTCCGGCGTCGACGAGTCGGCGTTGATCGTGACGCCATTCAGGACCTGCACTGTGACGCACGCGGGTTCTGAGTACAGACTCCCGTCGAGGGAACGCGCGCACACCTTGTGCTCCCCGTTCGGGACCACCAAGGTGTTCCACTCGAACGCCCACGTGCTCCAGGCGAGCGCGGGTCCGGTGTCCGTGGCGCTCGACCACGCGCCGTTGTCGATCTGAACCTGGACGAGCTGCACGCCCGGGGTGATGCCCGTGGACCCATGGACGAGGTACAGCCCCTGCACCGTGTCGCCGTTCGTCAGGTTCTCGAACGCGATCGCGGGCCGGTCGTTCCGGTTGTCCACGCACGCCGTGATCGTCGCGGGATCGGAGAACATCGACCCAGACCACGCGCGCGCGGAGAGGTACAGGCAGCCGTCGTTGCGGGCCGTCGTGTCCCACGCGCTGGCCCACGTCGTCCACGACGCGTCCGGGGATGTGTCCGTGGCGCTGTTCCACGGGCCGCCGGCGATGCTCACCTGCACGAGCCAGACCAGACCGTAGTCGTTCGACGCTCTCCCGTTGATCAGGACGAACCCGCGGACCGTCTCTCCGTCCGTCGGTTCTACGATCGATAGCGTCGGCGGGCCGGAGCTGTTGCCCACGTAGACCGCCGCGCAGACGATCTCGGAGTACTGGCTCCCGTCCCAGGCGCGGACGCACACCACGTGGTTCGCGTCGGCGTATGCCGTCGTGTCCCATTGGTACGCCCAGGAGGTCCACGACTTGTCCGGCGACGTATCCGTCGCGTTGCTCCACGCGCCGTCGTCGATGCGGACTTGCACGAGCTGCACGCGACCCGCGTCAGCCGGGCTGCCTGCCGTCCCGTGGACGAGGAGGATTCCCCGCACGGTCTCCGGGGGCGTGACGTTCCCGCTCGGCTGCACGAGATGCACGAACGGCCGGTTGTCCACGAAGTACTCGTTCAACCACGGCCTCGAGTACAGGTCGCCGTCGAACGCGCGCGCAGCCACGACGTGCTGCCCCGTATTGGCGCCCACCGTGTGCCAATCGAACGACCACTGCCCCCAATCCGAGGTTGTCGGGGTCGCATCCAACCAGTTCGCGCTATTCGGCGTGGGGTCGATTGCGACCTGGACGAGTTGGACCGCACCGCCCGCGCTCGGGTCTCCGGCCTCCCCGACGACGGTCACGTTGCCGGCGGCGGTGGTCCGGTTCGCCGGGGTCAAGATGCGGACCCAGGGCGGGTTCGCCACGATCACGCGGGTCGTCGCCTCCTGCGCCTCGTCAGAGGTCCACGCTCTCACGGTGATCGCGTGCGACCCGTCGGTGGCCGACGTGGAATCCCACAGCATCCTCCATGTGCCCCAGGTCTTGTTGACGGAAGTGTCGTTCGCGATCCACCAGTCGCCCGCGTCGACGCGGACCTTCACGCCAGTGAGCTGCGAATCGCTGGAAGCCTCGCCCCCGATCGCCACGGTCCCGCTTACCGTGGCGCCCGCTTTCGGGGTGCTAATCGACACGTGCGGTCCCGCATCCTGGATCAGGAAGAGGACCGTAAACGCGCTGAAGGCTAGCGCGATTAAAACGGCTGGAACCGGCCCCCTCTCTACCTTATCAACTCCACTTTCTAGGGAATGTATGCGACTACGCGGGTATAGCCGTTTCCGGTACGCGGTTTTCGCACTATAAGTAGGTTGTGGAGGCCGTTTTCGCGCCGCGCGGAGCCCGTCAGGGCGTTCGCTTGCTTTCTTCACGTAGTTTAGGACGGTCGGAACCGCCTGACCGTCCAAGGCGACGTGCGGATCCATGTCGGACGATTCAGTGTGGCGTCGTTTACGTACTTCCCGATCGAGGGATGCTCCGTGGCCTGCGGAAGTCCGTCTCCGGCGACTTCATCCAGATGAACGGGCGCGGGCTCTCGGCGTTCGCGGCCCGGTACTCCCGGATCGCCGCTTTGAGCTCGCGGACGTTCCCGGGGTTCCGCCGGCGTGTTCGCCCGTCCATGAGGTCGGTGAGGCACCGTTTCGTCGCATTGTGCCACGAGGACCCCGCCGGGACGACGTGGATGCGGAATCGCGGGTGGTGGGCGAGCCACCGCTTCAACCGTTCCTCCGTCCGCACGGTGACGTCGTCGAGGACGATGTGGATGTCACCCTCCGGTGGGACCGCCTCGTCGATGGCACGCAGGAACGCGAGGAACTCCTGACCCCGGTCGCGATGGTGGAACTCCCGGATCGCGGTCCCGTCCACCAGGTCGAGTGCGTCGAGGAGGTCCACGGAGACCTCGTGCCGATGTGCCCGGCTCCGCACCTTCGGGGAGCTGCGCCTGATCGGGATGGCCGGCGTGGGCTCTAGGACCTCGGTCCGCGTCTCCCCGTGCACAGCGAATACGACGGCACGCTTAGGCGGGTCCAGGTACGACCCGACGACGTCGACGTGCCGTTCCAGGAACCGAGCGTCGCTCCTGGGCGTTGGCGACCTCGCTTCAGGTGTGAGCCGATGCGCCCGCCATAATCGAGAAACGGTCATGTGGCTCACGCCGACGGCCTCCGCGAGCGTCCGCGTGGACCAGCGGTCGGTCCCGCGGCGTCGCCCTTGCAGCGTCTTCTCGAGGATGCGCCGTACGGTCCGGGCCGGGATCTCGGGCGTCCGCCCCGAGCGCGGGGCTTCCCGTTCGATGCCGACGAGGCGGAGGCGGTGGAATCGGGAGCGCCACTTTCCGACGAACGGATCGCTCACCTCGAGGCGTCCCGCGATCGCTCGGTTGTCCAACCCCTTCGCCGCCAGGAGGACGACCTGGGACCGGAGGACGAGGCGGTGGGGCGCGGTCCGGCTCAGCGACCAACCGAGCAGGCGCCGCCGCTCCGCTCGAGAGAGTACGATGGTCGGAGCGACCCTCACGGCCCCGCATCGAAGTCCGCGATATTAGTTTACCGCTTTTGTGTTACACGCACATGCGAAGGAGCCTGATTGAGCGTGGCGTCCTCCGATAGAGCGGGGTCTTGCCCTCATTTCCCGCAGCAATGCATAAATAGACCGCCACTCATTCATATCGATGGAGTGCAGGGGTTCCCGGGGGTTTTAACATGACGTGGCATCTATGTCATAGCTGTGGAAAAGTCGTTGACGTCGACCCGTACGTTGAAGCGTGCCCCGAATGCGGGGTCCACATCCCGGTTCCGCCCCACGAGCGCGGCTGGATGGGTCCGCCGCCGCCTCCGCCTCCGATTCCGCCCATGTCCAGGATGTACGGCCCTCCGGGGTACGCCCGTCCGGTCAACCCTGCTTCGGTGGCGGCGTCCAGCCGGCCCGAGAACCCCGAGATTCGAACTCTCCTCGACAAGAACGCCGTGCTCGAGGAGGAGAACGCCAAGCTGAAGAGAGATCTGGCAGAGAAGGAAGCGGCGCGAATACGGGGAGTGGGGGAGGGGAACTAGCCAAGTGGACGTTGACGTACGCCTCCGGGAAGAAGTCGCTGGCAACCTGTACATCAGGACCATCACGATGGGCGCCTCGCCGGCGGCCATGGAATGGTATTCCCGACGCCTGCCCGAGTTCGCGAAGCACGACTTGCCGAAGTACCGCGACCCCGGAGCGGCGTTCGCGGAGTTTGCCAGCATTCCTTTCGCGAACGTGCCACTCGCAAGTCCATTGCCCAGCGGCATCATGGTGAACCTCGCACAACGGGGCTTCTCCGGGATGAAGGGGATCTCCGACGTGCGGTTGTTGCAGACCGAAGTCGTACGGATGGGCCGGACGATCGGGGCGGAAATCCTCGCCTCCGAAGAGTCCGTGGCCTCGCGTTTCGACCGACTCGTCTACCCGGAGGAACGCATCGTCACGATCGGCTCGAGCAGCCTCTGCGAACGGGCGCTTGTGAATGCTCAAGCGCGCGGAAAGAAACCATCGGTTACAGTCTTGCTGGCGTCCGCCAAGCCCGAGACTCTGACGATCGGGAACCGCCTCACCCAGTCGAATCTCGACGTGTCCTATGGTTTCCTTGCCGACTCCATCCAACACGTTGGATCCGCTGATCGCGTGGTCGTCGGCGCGCATCTGATCACGGAAGACGGCGACGTCGTCTCGTCACAAGGTGCGGATCTTCTCGCCCTTGCGGCGAAGCGGCTCGGCAAGCCGGTCATTGTCCTCGCGGGGCCGTTCAAGGCGGTCGGCCGATCGACCAATCATTATTCGGACTACCTTCGGATGGTCGACCTCGAACTGGACTTCACGGTCGACCGCTACGCCGTGGGCACGCGCGACTTTTCGGTCGTCTCCCGGGACCTCATCGACGCGATTCTGTAGGCGATAGGCTTATCTGGTCCGTCGCTTGAGGGGGCCCTCCGGTCTCCGTGATCAACGAAGTCGTTTCCCTGACCCTCTTGATTGCGCTCCTCATCAGCGTCGCTCTCGATGCGGTCCACCGGACGAGCATCGCGATTGGAATCGCGTTTGCCGGCGTAGTGATCGGCTCGATCCTCCCGGAGACACGGGACGTGCCGGGGAAAGGGCTCCCCTATTTCGGCCCCGGGACTGCGCTCGGGGCGGTCAACTTCCAAACCCTCGTCTTCCTGGTGTTCATGGGCGTGTTCATGGCGATTATGCAACGAAGCGGCGCCTTCGACTGGGTGACGAAGACGCTGGTTCTGAAGAGTCGGATGCAGCCCGGCATCCTTTTCGTCCGGATCCTCCTCTTGTCGTACGCGATTTCGCTCTTCGTGAATAACGTCACCGTCGTCTTCATCATGGTTCCCATCACGCTGAACATCTGTCGGCAGTTCGGCGTGAATCCCGTGCCGTTCAGCGTGGCACAGGTCGCCGCCATCAACCTCGGCGGTGCCTCGACGATGGTGGGCGATTTTCCGAACATCATCATCGCGACGTCGCAGAAGCCGATCGAACTGACCTTCTTGGATTTCCAGACGAACATGTTCCCCGCCTGCTTCGCTCTCCTTGTGGCGGAGATCCTCCTGTTCAGCCGCATGCACCCCGAATACTTCACGCGCTTCGAGCCGGGGCCTGCGGCCCGCGCCTTTGCGGCGGACCTCGCCGAGCGTCGAAGCACGGCAATCACGGACAAGCGCCTCCTCCAGGTGTCCGTGTTGGTCCTGGCCGCCATGTTGGGCGCATTCGTCGTTTCGACGACGCTTCGGATTCCCATTGCGCTGATTCCGGTTGCCGGAGCCGGCAGCATCCTCATGATATACGAGGTGCGACTGCGATCGAGGCACCCGCTAGACGCTACGTTAGACAAGCTGCAACGCAGGAACATCATCGGCGACGAGATTTCCAAGGTCCTGAGCGAGGTGCACTGGGACGTCGTGCTATTCCTCGCGGCCCTGTTCGTCGTGGTCGGATCGCTGGAGCATACCGACGTCCTCACGTGGGCGGCCAATTTCATTCTCGGGACCTCGCAAGGGAACCCTGTGCTCGCAGTCATACTCATCGTGGTCCTTGCATCCATCATCACCATGGGCGCGGAGGCGGGACCCGCGACGGCGGTCCTTATCCCGGTGATTAACCAACTCACGGTGGCTGGGCTCGGGTCGGGGGGTTTGCTCTACTGGGCACAGTCGCTGGGTGTGCAGGCTGGGTCGAGTACCACGATGATCGGGGCCAACGAGGGTCCTCTGGCTGCACGGATGATCGAGCAGGACGCGCGGATACACAACGCTTCGGACAGACTGACTGCGAAGGGCTTCACCCGGATTGGCGCGCGCATGTGGCTCCTTTTCATTCCGCTTTCCATCGTTTACCTGACGGGCTTGATCTTCTTTGGTTGGATGGTCTCAGGGGCTGCGTTCGTCCTCGCCCTTGTCGGGTCCCTTTGGATTGCGGCCCGCGGACTTGGGGGGGGGGGCGGCCCAGGACCGGCGCCGAGCGTGGCGTCATCCCAAAGGGGACCGACGGCGCCGCCAGCGTCGCCATCCCGACGGACCCGCTGAACCGCAACGTACGGCGGTACGCGCGCTGAAGCCGGATGCGGGCGGAGAGGTGGCCTTCCCGGACCGGGTCGAGACTCGTGTCCTTGCCAGCCCCTGCCAGCCCGAGAACCTCACGATTGAGAAGCCAAACGCACCGTCGAGTCCCGCGGGGTCCAGCGGCTTCCTGGGCGACGCGATGAATGTCGGGTCCGCCGATCCGGTGACCATCGGCGCCCGGCTGACTACCGAGTTGATGACGTGATCAACGAAATCGTTTCCCTAGTCCTTCTGTTCTCGTTGCTCATCGCGGTCGCACTCGACGTGGCCCACCGGACGACGATCGCGATGGGGGTTGCGATTGCCGCAGTCGTGGTCGGCTCAATACTCCCATACGAAGGCACCGACCCAGCGAGGTTTGGCCAAGGGTACTTCCCGCCATGGGTCGCACTCCAAGCGGTCAACTTTGAGACCCTCATCTTCCTGGTCGGCATGGGGGTGTTCGTGGCGATCATGCAACAGAGCGGCGCTTTCGACTACGTGACGAAGACGCTCGTCCTCAAGAGCAAGATGCAGCCGGGCATCCTATTCGTCCGAATCCTACTCTTGTCGTACGGCATTTCGTGCTTCGTGAACAACGTCTCCGTCATCTTCATCATGGTCCCGATAACGCTCAACATCTGTCGGCAGTTCGGCCTCGACCCCGTGCCGTTCAGCGTGATACAGGTCGCCGTCATCAACCTCGGCGGGGCCTCGACGATGGTGGGCGATTTTCCAAACATCATCATCGCTACGTCGGGGACGAACCTGTCCTTCGTGGACTTCCAGGTGAACATGTTTCCCGCCTGCTTTGCGCTTGTGATCGCGTCGATTCTCCTGTTCCGTCGCATGCACCGCGAATACTTCACGCGCTTCGAGCCGGGGCCTGCCGCCCGCGCCTTTGCGGCGGACCTCGCCGAGCGTCGCGACACCTCAATCACAGACCGGCGCCTCCTTCAGGCGTCCGTGGTGGTCCTAGTGGGCATGTTGGGCACATTAGTCTTCTCGACGCAGCTTGGGATCCCTCTCGCCCTGATTCCGGCCGTCGGGGCCGCCATCATCCTCATCCTATACGAAATGCGCCTGCGCGTCAGGCAGCCCTCGGGCGCCGCGTTAGACAAGATCCAACGTAGGAACCTCATCGGCGACGAGGTCTCCAAGATCCTGAGTGAGGTGCACTGGGACGTCGTCCTGTTCCTCATGGCCCTGTTCGTCGTGGTCGGCTCACTGCAGGCGACCGCTGTCCTCGACTGGGCGGCCGATTTCATTCTCGGTGCCTCGTCAGGCGACCCCTTGCGAGCTTCGATGCTCATCGTTGTCATCGGATCCATCGTTTCCCTCAGCGCTGCGGCAGGACCCGCGACGGCGGTCTTCGTCCCTGTGATCAAGAAGCTTTCTGGGGTCGGGTCCGGGGGGTTGCTTTACTGGGCTCTGTCGTTGGGGGTACAGGCTGGGTCGAGCACCACCTTGATCGGGGCGAACGAAGGTCCCCTGGCCGCTCGGATGATCGAGCAGGACTCGCGGGCACACAACGCTTCGAGTCGATTGGATGCCAAAGGTTTCAGTCGGATTGGGGGGCGCTTGTGGCTCATGATGATTCCGCTCTCCATCCTTTACCTGGCGGGCATCATTACGCTCGGCTGGATCGTCTCGGTGGCGGCTCTCGTCATTGCCCTCGTCGGGTCCTTCTTGATTGCCGTCCGGGGAATCTAGGTTTCGGCTTCATGGGTCGGCGCGGGGCGAGCGATCGCGTCGGGATTGGCGAAGGCCAAACGATGGCGAAGGCCGGTCTCCCTTTGTCAACAAACGCGGCGGGCAGACGCCCTTCACAGGTGTCGCAACATCTTGTATCCGTCCTCGCCGTCCGTGTAGAAGTGTGGTAAGGCCGCCGAAATCTCGAACCCGTATCGCTTGTAGAACTGAATCGCCTCGGCGTTCGATACGCGGACCTCCAGCTCGATCCGCTTGAGGCCGCGCATTGCGCACGCCCGGAGGAAGGCGTCCATCATCGCGGTCCCGACGCCGCGGCGACGGAAACGCGCCGAAACGGCGAACATGAGGACGCGCGCCTGTCCGTCGGCCGTGATCACCGACGCCAGGAATCCGACCGGATGGCCGTCGAGATCCGCGACGAGGAAACCGTCCCGCCACCAGCGGTGGATGTCCAAGTACAGGGACGTCGGATAATTCTCCCGCAACGCCTCGCGCACGATCGAGGCGACCGCGGGGATATCGTTCGGGACGAACGGCCGGATGCGCACGCGGGCAAACCGAAGGGCCCGCCCCTTTTCAAAATGACGGTGGTCGGCAAGCTCATGTCCTTCCGGACCGTTCGAAGGCCGTGCGCCTCGCGATCGAGCTCTCCGGCGAACACCCGACGCTCCCCCGCGCCGAGGTCTACGCGGCGATGGCGGCGGAGGGCGTGGAGGTCCGTGCGGCAACCTTCAACGCGAGGCTCCTGCGGTTGGAGGTCTCCGGCCCCGCGGGCCGCGCGGTCGGACGGCTCGGACTCGCCCACCTCGCCTCCGAGGAGGTCGCCGCGGGGGATTTCGAAACGGTTCGGTCGTTCGCTCGGGAGGCCGACCTGGAGGGACGCCGATTCCGGGTGCGCGCGGAGGGGATCGGCGTCGACATCGATGTGCGGTCCCTGGAGGGCGCCCTCGGCGCGGACTTCGCGCGGACCGGGAAGGTGGATCTCGATCGACCCGAGGTCGAGTACCGGCTGCTCGTTGGAGACGAGTTCGTTCTCGGGCGGGTCGTGCATCGAATGAACCGGTCCCGGCTCGAGGCGCGCAAAGTCGCGAAGCGGTCCTTCACCCTGCCGATCTCGCTGCATCCGAAGCTCGCGCGCGCGCTCGTGAACCTCGCCCGCGTCCCCCGGACCGGCACGCTGCTCGATCCGTTCTGCGGCACGGGAGGGATCGTCCTCGAGGCGGCCGACATCGGCATCGGAGCGTTGGGCACGGACCGTGCCCGCCGCATGATCGTCGGGACCCGCCGCTCGATGCGTGCCCTCGACCTGTCCGCGGCGCTCGCCGTCGCTGACGCGGGGCTCCTCCCGATGCGACGGGGGACGATTCAAGGGATCGCGACGGACCCACCGTACGGACGGGCGGCCTCGACGCGAGGCGAGCCGATCGGGCGGCTGTACGCGCGGGCGTTCGACTCCTTCGCGGCCGTACTCCCGGCCGGAGGCCATGCGGCGGTCGTCCTGCCGAGCCCGAAGGCGATCGAGATCGCGTCGGCGCGGATGGAGCTCATCGAACGCCACGAGCTCCGCGTGCACCGGTCCCTCGTCCGGCACTTCTGCGTCTTCGTCACGGCGTGATGTCCAGGATGACGACGAGATCGGCCGTCGCGGTCTCTCGCAAGGTCGTGGCGTGGACCTCGAACCGGACGGTCGCGGGGAGGGGCACCGGCCACGACGGCGGCGCGGTGATCTGAAGATCGAGGAGCGCGCGTTCGGAGGCGTTGAGTTCCACGCGCACCGTATCATTGTTCACGGTCGTGTTGGTCGAACCGACCACCACGTCGAGGAATTGGAACGAAAAGCCGAAGCTCGCAAGGTTCGGATTTTTCGCCGTGACGACGACGATTTCGGACGCTGCCGCGGTATGGTTCACGGCGAACCGGGTCAGCCCGATCGTCGCGCCGATGCGGATCGTCTGGTTGATGGCGACGAGCGGGCTTCCGTCGAGCTTCTCGAATGTCAGGCCCGGTCCCCCGCCGATCGCGACGAACGGCACGGGGACGAACGTCAGGAAGAGGATCGCGACGGCGCCGATCCCGACGAGTTTGCGGGCCGCGTCGAGGCGCGTGATGTCGTTCAGTGGCGGGGGATGGCGCGCGCCCAGCATCAGGATCAGGAAGGCAAAGAAAATCCAGCCGATGTACCACGCGCTCATGATGAAGAGCAAGAGGATCGCGGCCCACGACAGGTAGAACTGGTTCCGCCCGAAGAGGGCGCGGGCGATGTGGCCGCCGTCGAGCTGTCCGGCCGGGAGGAGGTTGATCGCCGTCACGAAGAGGCCGACCCATCCCGCGAAGGCGAGGGGATGCTTGAGGACCGGGTTCGGGAGGGGGAAGAACAGGGAGAGGAAGTTGAAGAGCAGGGAACCTTGGATCGCTTCGCCGGGCACCGTCGGCACGACGGGAGGCGTCCCGGTCGAGAGGGCGAGGCCCGCGAGCGTCACCGGGATCGCGATCGCGAAACCGACGAGCGGCCCGGAGACGCCGATGTCCAGGAGGGCGCGGCGGTTCGGGATGGGGTCGCGCATGCTGATGAACGCGCCGAGCGTGCCGAGCGGCGGCAACGAGGGGAGGAAGAACGGCAGCGAGGCGTGGACCTTGTACTTCTTGGCGACGAGGAAGTGGCCCATCTCGTGGGAGCCGAGGATCGTGAGGAGCGGGAGGGAGAAGAACAGGCTGCCGTAGCCGATCGAGGCGGCGGAGAGGATCGGCTCCCCCGAATAGGCGGACCAGTTCCAGGCGCCGCCGAAGAACACGATCGAGGGGATCGTCAGGAGCAGCAGCAGGAGGTTCACCTGTCGCCTCGCGAATCGCATCCGCGGCCGGCGCTGCACGTGGAGGAGCGTCTCGCCCCGTTCCTGCGTCACGGTCGGGATATAGTCCCTCGGGACGAGTTCCTGGCGGAGTGCGTCGAACGGCGCATCGATGCTCCCGCTCGGGGAGGTGACCTGGAACGTCAGCGCGAGCGGCGTCACGACGACGCCGTATACGGTGAAGTACTTCGCCACGACGGTCCGGATCGCCTCGATCTCCGCTGCGGGCGAGTCCATCGGCCGACCGAACCTTCCCGCGTATTAAAAGATACGTGGCAGTGCATCCTGCGGATGGAGGCCACGAAAAGCGTATTATATCAACGAGAATATCGGGGAGCAGCGAGGAGGGGTAGAGTCGATGGGGTCTTGGTCTGGTTTCGTTCGCGATAGCCCGAACGCGGTTTATCAAAAGGCCCAAGGAGCGGTCACGTCGAAAGGGTTTGAATCGAAGGTGGCCCTTCCCGGTCAAAGCTTGACTGCAGAGGGGGGTCGAGCGTATCGCTTGGTGGTACTGATCATCCTTGTGGTCGTGATCTGGCCTGTGGCGCTCATCTACTACTTCACTCGCAAACGAAACTCGATCACGGTCCAGATACGGCCTCAAGGTGAAGGAAGCGCGGTGCAGATCAACAGCTTCGGCGAGAAGGCCGACGATGCGCTGGGAATGATTACTTCGGGATTGTCGGCTCAGTAGCCGGTCGTCGGTCGTGTCGGGAAATGCGAGACCCGTTGCGTCCGCCGTCGGGTCGCCTTGGAATCCGGTAACCAGCCTGCGGCCCAAGAGTCTCTTCTCCCTGACTAGACTCCCGCTCCGAGACCGACGGACTATGCTCATCCTTAACGATTAATCGGCTTGCTCTGCTCGCGGTCGTTCCAAAGGGGGAAAAGGCCGTGCGGGCCCGGAATGCTGCGAGCGAAAGGGACGCGAAGCACGCTGCTCCGAGGCAGCGGGGAAGCTACGAATCCTCCTCCCGGTGTGCGCGTCTGGAAAACCGGTGATACGAGGTTCAGAGGCATCGCCAAGTAGAAAGCGCGGGCTCACCGGGGCCGCGCGCCGAACAGCCAAAGGAGGACCGCGGTCCCGAGGCCCGCGGCGACGAACCGCAAGCCTGTGACGACGAGCCGCTCGCGCACGAGGGTCCCGAGGTAGGCGCCGATGACGAACAGGATCGCGAGGGTCAGGCCGATTGCGACGACGGTCGCGGTCCGGATGTCGAAGAACAAGAACGGGATGAGGGGGACGAGCGCCGCGATCATCGGGGAGACGCCGTGGACGAGAGCGCTCACGATGGCGGCGAACTGAAACGCCTCCTTGTGTTCCTCGCTGAGCCGCGCGAGCAACGCCCGCTCGATCGAGCGCACGTCGAGCTTCTTCTCGACGCGCTCCGCCTCGTACGCTCCGACGGCGCTGCTCACCGCGAGGGCGATCCCGGCGCCGAGCGATGCGGAGAGGATGATCGTCTTGTGGGATTCGTCCGCGCCGGCGGCGACCGTGCCGATAATGATCCCGAGGATCGTCAGCGCGCCGTCGAAGGCCCCGATCACGAAGTACCGGCGGACGATCGGCCCGACGTTCGTGATCTCGTCGTACTCCCGGATCCGGCGGCCCCAGGCGCGGAAGTCCATGTCATCCGCTCTCGATCCCGAGTCGCTGGCGGACGAGTTCCTCGAGCCGCGCCGCGGCGGCCCTCGCCTGGTCGGCGTTCGGGAAGCTCGCCTGTGCGAAGTCCGGCTTTCCGCCGCCCTTGCCGTGGAAGTCCGGCGCGACGCTCCGGACGAGCTCCGCCGCGTCGATCGGCACCTGCACGCCGCGCGTGAGGACGAGCTTCACGTCGCTCGGCGACGGCGCCCAGTAGATCCCGATCGCCCGCGACTCGGAGGCGGTCGCCTTCGACATCGAGAGCATGAACCCGACCCCTTGTGGGACCTCGGACCGGAGGATCGGCCATGGACCTTTCGCGGTCTCGATTTCCTGTCGCGTCTTCGCGGCCGCCTGCTCGTCCGTCGCCCGCTGGGAGATCTTGCGGTACTCCTTCCACTCGGCCACAATCCGCTCCGCGGCCGGCACGACGCGGTCCCCCGGCACTTCGAGGATCTCCGCGACGCGCGCGAGCTCCTCGGCCTGCTTGCGCACGGCCTCGAGCGCGCCTTTGCCGGCGGCGTACTCCAGGCGGACGACGCCGTCCTGGATCCGGGTTGATCGGAGGATCTTGATCAAGGAGACGTCGCTCGTCCGCGAGACGTGGGTGCCGCCGCATGCCTCGACGTCCCACTTCGGGATCTCGACGACCCGCAGCTCGCCCCCGGGGACGGAGCCACCCTGATAGAGCCGGAAGCCGTACTTCCGCTCCGCGACGTCCCGGGCGAGGAACGTCGCCCGCACCTGGCGCCGCGCGAGGACCTCGTCGTTCGCGAGCGCCTCGATCTTCGTGACTTCCGCGTCGGTCAGGGCGTCGAAGTGGGTGATGTCGAGACGCGCCATGTCAGCGGCCTTGTGCGCGCCCGCCTGCCACACGTGGTTCCCGAGCGCCTTCCGCGCGGCGCCGAGGACGATGTGCGTGGCGGTGTGGTTCCGCATGAGTGCCTCCCGCCGCTCGCCGTCGATCGCGCACGCGACGCGTGCGCCCTTGAGCGCGGACGCGTCGCCGCGGACGAAGTGCAGCACGCTGGCCCCGACCTTCTGGACGTCGTAAACCTCCCGGTCCCCGATTGTCCCGTGGTCCGCCTCCTGGCCGCCGCCTTCCGGGTAGAAGTACGTCTGGTCGAGGACGACCGCCTCGCCTTCGACCGCGAGGACCTTGGCCCGGAAGGCGCGCTTCCGCTTGTCCTCGTAGACGCGGAGCTTCGTCGGGGGGAGCGCCTTGGAGACCGTGACCTTCTTCGTCGCCTCGGCGGCCGCGGGCCGTTCGTGGCGGGCGGCGACCCGCGAGTAGAAGTCGTCCGGCACCTCGACGGGGGCGTCCGCGAATTCCCGGACGACGTCCGGGTTCAGTCCGTGGCTATCGTAGAGCTGGATCAACGTGTCGACGTCGAAGGCCTTCCCGGCGGCCTTCAGGTCCGCCGCGATCTTGCCGACCGTGGCACGGCCCTTTTCGAGCGTCTCACGATACCGGGCCTCCTCGACCTTCAGGAGTTTCAGGATGTCGCCTTTGTTGAAGAAGAACTCCGGGTAGTCCTCCCGCATCTGGTCGATCATGAACGAGACGGTGTCCGCGAGGCTGTACGTGATGTTGAGGTCCTTCAGCGCTCGCAGCCCGCGGCGCACGAGGAGGCGGGCGAAGTACCCCTCCCGGCTGTTCGACGGCACGACGCCGTCGCCGAGGAGGAAGATCAGGGCGCGCGCGTGGTCGCACACCGTGTACAGTGCTTCGAGGGGCGAGACCTGGGCGACGAGCTCGTCGACCGAGAGGCCGACCCGTTCTGCGGTCTGCCGGCGGATCTCGCGGATGTCCGCGAGGCTCTCGACCTTCAGCAGGCCCGCGACCTTCGAGTACTCCCGCAGCACGCGGTCGTCCACGCGCTTCGCCCCGGTCGCGCGCTTCAGGTATGCGAGCGCGTCGCCGAAGACGGCCTCGTACGCCGACGTCGTGCCTTGGGAGAGCCACGTGAGCCGCTCGAGGCCGTAGCCCGTGTCGACGACTTGCGTGTCCATTGGCACTCGATGCCCGTTCACCTCGCGGTTCATCATGAACACGAGCGTCGCGGCTTCCGCGCCGCCGAAGACGACCTCGAAGCACGGCCCGCTGTTCCCGCCGCCCTCCCACCACGACTCCTTGTACCGGACGACATCGGGCTTGAGGCCGAGCCGATCCGTGAGGAAGCCGTGGCACAGTTCGACAGTGTGATCCTTGAAGTACAGGAACTTCCCCGGAAAGTTGAACGCGTGGTGGGCCATCATCTCGAACATCGTGAAGTGCTGCCCCGTCTTCCCGACGTTGTCGACATCGAGGAAGCGGACGCACGGCTGCGAGAGTGTGAGCGGGTTCGCAGGCGGGCTCGCCTCGCCGCTGATCACCCACGGCTGGAACGGGTAGACGCTCGCCTGCACGAAGAAGACGTCGTCGCGCCAACGGGCGACAATCGGGTAGCGCTTCACGCGAGTGTGGCCGTTCTGCTCCAGGTAGGAAAGGAAGTCCTCCCGCATCGCGCGGTAGGTGAGCTTCTTGGCGAACGGAGGATTCCCGATGAAGTCGTACTCCTGGCACGGGGCCTCGCCACACGTCTCGTGCTGACCGATCGCCCAGAAGGCCTTCCCGCACTTCGCGCACGTCTGGCGAGTGAATCCCTGCTTGCGGAACAGCTCGACCTCGTATTCACTCTCGGGCATTCCCGGCTGGATGAACGCGCTCGATATAAAGATGTATCAAGAGTGACCGCGCCTGCACCTCCAGGTGCCGTCCGGAGGCCAGAGGCGGCGTTTTGTAGGATTCTTCAAAACGGTCACTCGACCCGAACGTCGAGATGGCCGTACGCCACACTCTTAGCCTTGTAGACGTTTTCAAAGCCGCGCGGAGCGTGGAGACGGTTTTGCAAGGTCCTTCAAAACAGATTCGTGGCCCGACTGGGGCGATCGCCTGATTTCGAAATATCCTACAAAAAGGGCAGGCCGCGTTTCGCATTTTTGAAGGACTCTACAAAAGGGACTCAAGTCACTCTCGTATCAATTCGCGAGCAATGACCATCCGCTGGATCTCACTCGTGCCTTCTCCGATTTCTGTGAGTTTCGCGTCACGCAACATCCGTTCTACGGGATAGTCGGCGATGTAACCGTATCCGCCGTGGATCTGCACCGCCCGGTTCGTCACGAACGACGACATCTCGCTCGCGTAGAGCTTGGCCATCGCGGCCTCCTTCTTGAATGACTTTCCCTGGTCTTTCAGCCAAGCCGCGCGCCGTACCAACGCCCGCGCCGCATCGATCCTCGTCGCCATGTCGGCGAGCATGAACTGAATCGCCTGATGCTCCGCAATCGGTTTGTCGAACTGAATCCGTTCCCTCGCATACTTCACGGACTCCTCGAACGCGCCTTGCGAAATCCCGACCGCCATCGAGCCGATTCCGATCCGGCCGCCATCGAGGATCTTCAGCGCGTTCGCGAAGCCTCCCGCCTCGGGTCCCAGGAGCGCGTCCTTGGGGACCTTGCACTCCGTGAGGATGACCTGCGACGTGGCGCTGCCGCGCACCCCGAGCTTCTCTTCGACCTTCCCGATCGAGAGGCCGCGGTTGCCTCGCTCGACGATGAAGGCGCTGATCCCTCGGTTCCCCTTGGTCGTATCCGTAACGGCGTGGATGACGAACGTCCCCGCGACCGGGGCGTTCGTGCAGAAAGTCTTCGTGCCGTTCAAGACCCAACCGTCCTTCGTCCGGATGGCCGTGGACCGCATCGCGGCAGCGTCCGATCCGCTTGTTGGTTCCGTGAGGGCCCACGCCCCGACCTTGCGGCCGCTGGCGAGGTCCGGGATGTACCTTCGCTTCTGCTCCTCCGTCCCCGCGAGCCAGATCGTCCCGGTGCACAGCGAGTTGTGGGCCGCCATGATGAGCGCGTGCGATCCGCACACGCGCGCGACCTCCTCGATTCCGATCGCAAGCGCGACGGCATCGAGGCCCGCACCTTCGTACTCCTGGGGGATCGCCACGCCAAGGAGCCCGAGGCCGGCCATCTTCGCGACGGTATCCTTCGGGAACTCGCCGGTCTTGTCGACGCGTGCCGCAATCGGACGGATTTCATTCTCGGCGAAATCGTGGACCGTTTGGCGGATCATCTCGTGTTCGGGCTTCAGCTCGAAGTCCATGGGACGCCCATGAGGCCTAAACCCAAACGTGCCTTTAGGGCTTCGCTCCCATCGTAGCCGTCGTCTTTGGTAGGATCCTACAAAAGGGCTCGTTGGGCCGACGCGATTTTGTAAGGTTCTTCAGAATCCACCTTCAGCGCCCGAGGCTTGCGGCGGCCTCCGCCGCTTGTCCCCAAGGTCTCCCAAGACCCCGCGACTCTCGTCCAACACGTCCATCAAGGCGTCGCGCTCTCGCGTCACGTACTCGATGATCTCCGGATACCGTCCGTCCCGGTACATCTTCGGGACGCGGGCGCCGCTCTCCTTGTCCGCGTACCGATGGAGGCTCGATCCCTCGAACGAGCCGCGGTTGAGCAGGACGAGCACGGAGGAGAGGTCGAAGTACGGCTTCGTGAACCAGTAGTACTTGAGCTTCCCGATGTCCCAGTCGACCAGCTTCCATTTGGTCGCCCGCTCGATCAGGAACGTCAGGTCGAACCGAAGGCGGTTCCCCACCGGCACGAAGTCCCACGTCGGCTCGAGGACGCCCTTTTCGAGGACCGTCTGGATCGCCTGCCTCTCCCCCCACTCCCACTCCGCGACGACCTGGAAGGTCCCCTTCGGCGTGAGTTCGTCGGTGAGCGGCTGGTACTGCACCGTGATGATGCGGTCCTGCTGCGGGCCGTCCCCCGTCGTTTCCGTATCGAAGTAGTATAGCGGCACGCGGAGCCTTCGGATTGCACGAAGGCCTCTGACGGGCCTTAAGTCCTTCCACCGCTCGCGCCGTGCGACAGTCTTTTCTCCGCATCCTGCGTTGCCGCGCCGGACATGCGAGTCGGGATCATCGGCGTCGGCATGACCGCCTTCCGGCCGTCGACGCCGGACGTCAGCTGGAAGGAGCTCATGTTCGAGGCCGCGTCCCGCGCGTACGCCGACGCGGGCGTGGACCCGCGGGCCGACGTCGGCTCGTTCGTCACGTGCGCCGAAGACTACTACGAGGGATTCGGGATCTTCGACGAGTTCGTGCCGGACCAGCTCGGAGCCGTGCTCCGGCCGACGTGCACCGTGTCGGGCGACGGATTGCAGGGCCTCGCGAACGCCTTCATGCAGATCCACACGGGCCTGATCGACGTCGCCGTCGTCGAGGCGCACAGCAAGATCTCGGACGTCCTGACGCCGCTCGGCATCGTCGAACACGGCCTCGACCCGATCTGGAACAAGCCGCTCGGATTCCATCCGTACGTCGTCGCGGGGCTCGAGGCGGACGCCTACCTGCGTGCGACCCGCACCCCGACGAAGGCGCTCGCCGCGGTCGTCTCGAAGAACCGGCGGAACGCGTTGCACAATCCGATCGCGGCGTACGGCGCGGCGGTGGACCCGGATCACGTGACGTCGTCGGAACCGCGGTTCGAGCCGCTGCGGTCGCTCGACATCAGCGGGCCCGCGGACGGCGCCGTCGTCCTCGTCCTCGCGTCGGACCGCGCGGCGCGCCGCCTCCACGCGACTCCCGTCTGGATCCGCGGCGTCGGCTGGGCGAGCGACTCGCCCAGCCTCGAGACGAGGGACTGGGCCTCCGCGACGTACGCGCGCCTGGCGGCCGCGATGGCGTACCGGCTCGCGAAGGTCCGTCGGCCGGCGACGGAGGTCGATTTCGCCGAGGTGGACGACCGCTTCTCGTACAAGGAATTGCAGCACCTCGAGGCGCTCGGCCTCGCAAAGCCCGGCGAGGCGGGCCGGGAGGCGCTCCGCGGCGCATACGCGGCGGACGGCCGGCGGCCGGTCAACGTGTCCGGCGGCTCGCTCGGCTGCGGCAACGTCTTCGAGGCGACGGGCCTGCATCGCGCGGCGGAGGCGACGCTCCAGCTCCGGGGCGACGCCGGCTCCCGCCAGATCGACGGGGCGAAGATCGGTGTCGCGCAGTCGTGGCGGTTCATTCCGAGCGCGACCGGTGCGGTCGCGGTCCTGGGGGCGGGAGCCTGAGGAAAGTCGGCGTGATCGGCGCGGGCATGACGATCTTCCGACGGCGTCTCCAGGAGACCGGGAAGGAGATGTGCTTCGAGGCCACGCGGATGGCGCTGGATTCCGCCGGCCTCTCGATTGGCGACGTCGAGATGGTGGTGAACGGCACCGCTCCGGACGCCTTCGACGGCGTCCACATGAAGGGCGAGTACCTCCTCGACGGCTGCGGCGGGTACCGCAGGCCGTACACCCGCGTCTTCACGGGCGGCGGGACCGGCGTCTTCAGCACGATCGCGGGCTGGTGGCACGTGGCCTCCGGCCTCGCGGACGTCGTTCTGGTCGTGAACGAGGAGAAGATGTCGTCCTGCCAGCCGCATCCGCAGTCGGTCTTCGCGCACATCTGGGATCCGATCCTGGACCGCCCGCTGAAGCCCAACCTGGTATGGATCTTCGCGATGGAGATGAACCGCTACATGACGGTCTACGGGATCAAGAAGGAGGACATCGCCCGCGTGGCGGTCAAGAACAAGCGGAACGCGGTCGGCCATCCGTGCGCCCAGCTCGCGGACCCGAACATCACGGTCGACGACGTCCTGAAGAGCGAGGTCATGGCGTGGCCCGTCCAGCGGCTCGACATCAGCCCTCCCAGCGACGGCGCGTCCGCCGTGGTGCTCGCGTCGGACGACTTCATCCGCCGACGGCGGATCAAGGACCGCGCGTGGATCTCCGGCGTCGGGTGGTGCATCGACTCGACGATGTGGACGGATCGGGACCTCGTCTTCCCGGAGTACGTCGCGCGCGCCGCGAAGATGGCATATCAGATGGCGAAGATCCGCGACCCCCGTCGGGAGATCGACTTCGCGGAGCCCTACGACCCGTTCGACTACAAGGAGCTGCACCACCTCGAAGGATTGATGCTCGCGAAGAAGGGCGAGGCGCCGAAGCTCACGCGAGAGGGCGTGACGGAGCGCGACGGTGCGATGCCCGTGTGCCCATCCGGCGGCCTCATGGGCGTCGGGAATCCGATCGCGGCGACGATGGGCATGAAGGTCGGCGAGCTGTTCTGGCAGCTCACGGGCCAGGCGGGCAAGCGGCAAATCCCGCACGAGGTCCGCACCGGGGTGTCGCAGGCCTGGGGCGACCTGATGCAGTACGGCTGCGTGGTGGTGATGCGGGCATGACCGCGCGCGTCGCGAAGTGGCCCGGGGTCGAGCTGAGCGCCGCCGACCTCCTCGAGGGCAAGGTCACGCAGACGCGCTTCCGGCCCGAGGCCAAGTACGCATGGTCCGCGGGTGAGGCGATCTCCCGGTTCCTCGAAGAGCTGCAAGCCGGACGGCTGATTGCGCGGACCTGCCATCGCTGCGAACGAGTCCTGTTCCCGCCGCGGATGTTCTGCGAGGAATGCTTCCGGCCGACGGATGCGTGGACGTATATCCGCGATACGGGCACGATCGAGACGTACTCGGTGTCGTACCTCGATACGGACGCGAAGCGAATCTCGGAACCCATCCTCGTCGGCGTCGTGAGCCTCGACGGCGCCTCCCCGAAGATGGGGATGATGCACTACTTCGGCGAGATGACGAAGGACGAGATCCGAATCGGGATGCGGGTGAAGGCGGCCTGGCGGCCGGCCGCGGAGCGGAAGGGGAGCGTCCTCGACATCCGCTACTTCCGGCCGCTGCGGGAGGGGGAGGGATGACGTTCCTCGAGCGAACGACGGACGCCCGGCGGTACCGGGCGTGGGAGGGGAACATGGAGGCCGACTACATCTACACGTCCGGCGTCGCGGGGGAGCGGTTCTTCGTCGCGCTTCGGGACGAAGGCCGTCTCCTTGCCACTCGGTGCACCGCGTGCGGCCTCGACTACCTCCCGCCGCGAATCTTCTGCGAAGTGTGCTTCGCCGAGCTCACGGAGTCCGTCCCCG
The DNA here is from genome assembly GCA_036395115.1 of Thermoplasmata archaeon. Taxonomy (NCBI): domain Archaea; kingdom Methanobacteriati; phylum Thermoplasmatota; class Thermoplasmata; species Thermoplasmata archaeon. The sequence goes on from DASWDU010000034.1 coordinate 35,891, forward strand.
TCCCGCCCGAGGGCCGGATCGCGTCCGTCACCGTCGCCCACCAGGACCGCACGGGGGCCCTCGCATCGCCCCCGCAGGTCTGGGTGTTCGTCACGTTCAAAGGGGTCCGAGGCGGCCTCCTCCACCGCTTCCTGGGGGCTCCGGACGCCCCCCGGCCGGGGACACGCGTCCGCGTCCGGCTCCGACCGCGGGAGGCGCGGACCGGGACGATCGCGGACATCGAGGGGTTCGAGCCCGCCCGTTACGCAAAATGAAAACCAGCCCGACGGCTTGATAACCCCCCTCTTGGCTATTGACGGCCGTGATGCTGCGCAAACCCACGATGGACCCGGAGTCGAAGACCTACAAGTTCAAGATCTGCCTTGTGGGGGAAGAGGGCGTCGGCAAGACGAGCCTCATCCATCGTTTCGTGTCCGGTGCGTTCGACGAGTCGTACATCCGCACACTCGGGGCCGTCGTCTCGAAGAAGACCGTCGCCCTGGGATCGATGCACGGTCGGCCGGTCCAGGTCGACATGATGATCCTCGACATTATGGGCAAGCGGACGTTCTTGCAGCTGTTCAAGGAAGCGTACTTCCACGGCGCGAAGGGCGTCCTCGCGGTGTTCGACATGACCCGCGCCGCCTCGTTGCGCGACCTGACGAAGTGGATCGACGGCGTGCGGGACTCCGTCGGCCCGATCCCGGTGTACGCGCTCGGCAACAAGACCGACCTGACGCAACGCCGCGAGGCGACGCCGGAGGAAGCCTCGTCGATCCTGCGGTCGTACGAGTGCCCGATCCTGTACACGTCCGCGAAGACGGGCGACAACGTCGAGCAGGCGTTCCAAGGCCTCGCGAAGACGATCGTCGAGTCGAGCGTCACCGAGTAACGCCGCAACCATCTTATACGCACCGGCGTTTGAAACCGCCCGAGGGTTTCATGCGGGACGCCGACGAGCGCCGCTCGCTCGAGAAGGAACGGAAGCGGTGGGAGGAGACGACGCTCAAGGACGCCCTGAAGGCCCTCCCCGAGCGCCGCAAGGAGTTCCTGACGACGTCAAGCCGCGCCGTCAAGCGGCTGTACACGCCCCTCGATGTGGCCGACAAGCCGTCGGCGGAGCGCCTCGGCGCGGCCGGCGAATTCCCCTTCACCCGCGGCATCCATCCCACGATGTACCGCGGCCGCCTCTGGACGATGCGGATGTTCGCCGGCTACGGGAGCGCAGAAGACACGAACGAGCGGTTCAAGTACCTCATCGCCCACGGCGAGACGGGCCTGAGCGTCGCCTTCGACATGCCGACGCTGTACGGATACGACACGGACGACGACGAGGCGAAAGGCGAGTTCGGCACGTGCGGCGTGGCGGTCTCGTCCCGCGAGGACATGAAGATCCTGTTCAACGGGATCGACGTTGGCGGCGTGAGCACGTCGATGACGATCAACTCGCCCGCGAGCGTGATCTGGGCGATGTACCTCGCGATGGCCGAGGAACGCGGGGTCTCTTGGTCCGGGCTCCGGGGCACGATCCAGAACGACATCCTGAAGGAGTACCAGGCGCAGAAGGAGTGGATCTTCCCGCCCGAGCCGTCGATGCGCCTCGTCGTCGACACGTTCGAGTTCGGTTCGGCCTCGGTGCCGCAGTGGAACACGATCTCGATCAGCGGCTACCACATCCGCGAGGCCGGCGCGACGGCGGCGCAGGAGCTCGCCTTCACCCTCGCGAACGGCATGGAATACGTCCGGTGGGGGATCGACCGCGGCCTCGCCGTCGACAACTTCGCCCCCCGGCTGTCGTTCTTCTTCAACGCGCACAACGACCTCTTCGAGGAGCTCGCGAAGTACCGGGCCGCCCGGCGGATCTGGGCGCGGGAGATGCGCGACACCTTCGGCGCGAAGAGTCCACGCTCCTGGCTGTTGCGCTTCCACGCGCAGACGGCCGGGGTGAGCCTGACGGCCCAGCAGCCGGAGGTCAACATCGTCCGCACGACGGTGCAGGCGCTCGCCGCCGTCCTCGGCGGCACGCAGTCGCTGCACACGAACGCGTACGACGAGGCGTACCAGGTGCCGAACGAGAAGGCGGCGCGGATCGCCCTCCGGACGCAGCAGATTCTCGCGCACGAGAGCGGCGTCGCCAACACGGTCGACCCGCTCGGCGGCTCGTACTTCCTCGAGGCGCTGACGGACGAACTCGAGGAGGACGCGTACCGCTACTTCGACCGCATCGCCGGCCTGGGCGGCGTGATCCCGGCGATCCGGAAGGGGTTCTTCCAGCAGGAGATCGCGAACTCCGCGTACCGCTACCAGCGGGAGATCGAGGACCGCGAACGGATCATCGTCGGCGTCAACGACTTCGTCGTCGACGAGCAGTCCGAGGTCGAGCCACTCCGCGTCTCCGAGGCGTCGTTCCGGGGACAGCTCGAGCGGCTCCGCCGGATCCGCCGCGTTCGGGACGCGAAGAAGTACTCCCGCGCGATGGAGCGGCTTCGGACCGGGTGTGAAGGCGACGACAATACGATGCCGCTCATCCTCGACGCGGTGCGCGCGAAGGCGACGCTCGGCGAGATCTGCGACGTGATGCGCGAGGTCTTCGGCGTCTGGGAGGAGCCGCTGCTCTACTGAGGACCCCATGCCGAAGAAGATCCGCGTGCTCATCGCGAAGCCTGGCCTGGACGGCCACGACCGCGGGGCGAAGGTCGTCGCGCGGGCGTTGCGCGACGCGGGGATGGAGGTCATCTATACGGGGCTGCGGCAGACGCCGGAGGACATCGTCGAGGCCGCGATCCAGGAGGACGTCGACGCGATCGGGCTGTCGTCCCTGAGCGGCGCGCACATGACGCTCTTCCCGGCCGTTGTCCGGCTGCTCAAGAAGCGGAAGGCGGGCGACATCATCGTGGTGGCCGGAGGGATCATCCCGGAGGAAGACGTTCCGAAGCTCAAGAAGGCGGGCATCCGGATGGTGTTCGGTCCGGGGACGACGCTCGGCGACATCGTCGCGTTCTTCGAGAAGGCGGGCAAAGATGCGTGAGCGGGTGTCCCGCAAGAAGCCGTCCGTCCGACGATCGCGGGATTCCGTCCGCGGGCTCGTCGAGGCCCTCCTCCGCGGAGATAAGCGGGCGGCGGGAAAGGTCATCTCGCTCATCGAGGACGACGAACCGGAGGCCGTCGAGGCCGTCGCCCGGATATTCCCGCACACGGGCCGCGCCCACGTCGTCGGGTTCACGGGACCGCCCGGAGCGGGAAAGAGTTCCCTCATCAACCGCCTGGTCCGCACGTTCCGCGGGAAGGACAAGAAGGTCGGCGTCGTCGCGGTCGATCCGACGTCCCCATATTCGGGCGGCGCGGTGCTAGGCGACCGCATCCGCATGGCGGACACGGGCGTCGATCCGGGGGTCTTCATCCGCTCCATGGCGACGCGCGGGCACGCGGGCGGACTGGCCCTCGCCACGTTCGACGCGGTGCGGGTCCTCGACGCGCTCGGCATGGACGTCGTGTTCGTCGAGACGGTCGGCGCGGGGCAGAGCGAGGTAGAGATCGCGACGCGCGCGCACACGACAGTCGTCGTCGAGATGCCCCTGACCGGGGACGTGGTCCAGACGATGAAAGCAGGCATCCTGGAGATCGGCGACGTCTACGTCGTGAACAAGGTGGATCTGGGCAACGACGACGTCCTCGTGGCGAACCTGACGTTTCAGCTGCAAGCCCGAGACGGCTGGACCCCGCCGATCGTTCGGACGATCGCGACGGACGGCCGCGGAGTCGACGAGCTCGCCGACGCCCTAGTGCGCCATGCGGAGTTCCTCGACCGAACGGGCCTCCGACGAAAGCGGGAAGTGGCGCGGGCCCGGCTCGAAATCCTGGAGAACGCACAGCGATCGCTCGCGCGTCGGGTCGAGGACACGTCCCGGTTGGGCGTAGCGTTCGATAGGCTCGCGCAGGAGGTCGCCGATCGCCGGATGGACCCGCACACCGCGGCCCTGAATCTCCTGGAGCGCCGAAACAAGAGGGCCCGCAAGAGTTCCGGAGACGCTCGGGGTGGGATTTGAACCCACGATCTGCGACTTAGGAGGTCGCTGCCTTGTCCGTGCTGGGCCACCCGAGCGCTGCGACGAGGCCTTGGCCCGCCATTAAAATTTCGGCCTCGATGAACCGATGCGGCCCAGCGTGCGACGCAGACCGCGTTTTTTGGCTCAGAGGATCAGAGTTCCTCGGGCGCCTTCTCCGACGACCGCGGTTCCTCTTCCTTCGGGGTCTCGGCGGGCTTCTTCGCCTTCGTGGCCGTCGCCTTCTTCCTCGGCTTCTTCGGAGGCGGGCCCTCCGGGGGCTTCGCCTTCGATTCCTCGGGCGCCGCCTCGGCGGCCTTCGGCTCCTTCTTCTCGTACTCTTCGAGGAACCGAATCGTCTTGAGCTCGGATAGCTCGCGGAGGTCCGCGACGACGCGGAACTTCGATACGAACCACTTCTCGTCCGTCTTGCACACGTCCGGCAGCTGGATCTCGGCGGTGCCGTCCTTCAGTTGGATCTTGAACTGATCGCCGAGTCCGTAGTCCATGTCGAGGATGGCCCGCATTCGTTCCTCAGGGGTCTTCGCCTTACGCGTCACGCGGAAGGCGTACTTCAGCGTCTTGCCGGCGAGCGGGTTGTTGAAGTCCACCCGGACGCGGCCCGCGCTGACGGCCGTGACGACTCCGTGCTTGCCCTTGATGGAGACCTCCATCCCGACCTCCGGGTTGATCTCCTGGCGGAGGAACTCCCGTTCCGTCCGAAGCTCGACGAGCCTCGGATCCCGCGCGCCCGCGCCTTTCTCCGGAGGAATCACGACCTCCTTCGGTTCGCCGAGGGTCGCCCGGAGGAGCGCCTCCTCGAGACCCTCGAAGAGCCGGCCGCGGCCGACGACGACGGGGGCTTCCATGTAAACCTTCTTCTCGTCGAACTTGCCCTCCTTCTTCGCGACCTCGTCGTGGGTCGTGTCGAAGAGGGTCTGGGTCCCGGTCGGGTTGATCGTCCAGGCGTCATACTCGAGCCAGACGATGTCCCCTTTCTCGATCGATTCGGAAACCAACCGCCCACCGCAGGTTTGGTTCGGAAGGGACCCGCTCGCTTAAACCTTGCGGGGCGCGGAGGCGATGCCGGGGCTCACTTGTTCATTCCGATGGCCACAGAGATCCGCTTGTACCGATTCCGGATCGTGACTTCCGTCACGCCGGCGACCTCGGCGACTTCCTTCTGCGTGCACGGTTTGTTCGACAAGATGGCCGCGATGTAGATCGTCGCGGCGGCGACGCCGCTCGGCGCGACGCCCGACGCCAACTCGTCTTTCTCGACCTTGTCCAGGATCTCCTTCGCCTTCCGCTGGACGTCCATCTCCAGGTTCAGCCGATTGCAGAACCGCGCGATGTAGTCCCGAGGGCTCTGCGGGAGCAGCTTCAGGCCGAGTTCCCGGACGAGCGTCCGGTACGTGCGGCCGATTGACTTGCGGTTGACGCTCGACTTCGAGGCGATCTCGTCGAGGGTCCGCGGCACGCCGCACTGGCGGCACGAGGCGTACAAGGTCGCCGCGACGACCTCGTCGATCGAGCGCCCGCGGACGAGGTTCTTCGTCGACGCCCGCCGGTATAGGACCGCGGCGCTCTCGCGGACGTGACGCGGGAGGCCCAGCTTCGACGCCATCGTGTTGATTTCCGTCAGGCCTTGGGCGAGGGACCGCTCCCCGCTCTTCGACGTGCGGATGCGGTGCTGCCACTTCCGCAGCCGGTAGATCTGGGCTCGGGACTTGTGCGGGATCTGGCGCCCGTAGGCGTCCTTGTTCCGCCACCCGATCGATGTCGAAAGGCCCTTGTCGTGGGCCATGATCGTGCCCGGCGGCCCGGCCCGCTCGCGGGACTCCCGCTGTTCGGAATCGAAGGCCCGCCATTCCGGGCCCTCGTCGATGATCATGTCGTCCAGCACAAGCCCACAGTCCTCGCAGACGATCTCCGCCCGCCCATAGTCCCGGACCAGGTGCTCCCCGTGGCACTCCGGACACTGGGTCGTAATCTCTACTTCCCGCACGCCAACAGTCCTCCCCCACGGAGAATAGTACAAACCCTACGAGACAGGAATTATATAACCCTTGCCCACGGGGAGGCTCGGCTTCGACGGTTGGAGAACTGGAAAATTCTCTCGGGATGAGTCACGCAGGCGGGCCCGGGCCTCGCGGGGATCTACGGCCGGAATTCGATTGATTCGCCGTTGCGCAACATGCGCCACCGGCCGGGCAACGTCGGGAGGACCTCCGAACACACCACCCGCATCTCCTCCGTGCCGGTCTCGTGCAGCGTGTAGTACGGTACGCACGTCCGGGCGTCGCGGTGGGCGATCAGCCTCTCGCCATCGAGGAGGAGGAACGTGTACGACTCGACCTTCCGGGGGAAGCGCTCGTCGATGCTCGCCTTCGCCTTCGCGATCGCCTGCTTCACCTCCGGGAGCGGACGGCTCTCTGGGCCCAGCGATTCGACGAACCGGTCGAAGATGAACTGCGAGTCGATCTGCCCGTCCTGCACCCCGAACTCCGCAATCTCGCCGTTGTGCGCGAAGAACACGGTCCGGCCGTCGACCTCGCGGCGGAACGGGTGGCAGTAGCGCTCCTGGATCGTGTCCCGCTTCGACGCGTACCTGAGGTGGGCCACGAGGACGAGCGGCGGGCTGCACGTCCGGATCATCTGGCGGATCGCGTCCTCGTACTTCGGATCCGCCGTCGCCTTCGCAGCGCTCCGCGCGTAGAATTCGCCCTCCTGGGCTACGCAAGCGATCCCCCAGCCGTCCGGGTGGCCGGACTTCGGGTTGGGCTGCGGACATCCGAAATCCCGGAAGTTCCGGCCCGTGTCGGCGAGCTGCCGGAACGCGAGGAGCGTGTCCGCCGGCACGGGCTTCCGGCTCACGACCGCGAGCATCCGGCACATCGTCAGCCCAGCTTGTAGCCGATCTTGCGCAGGAACGCGATTCGCTCCGCGCGGTCTCCCTCCGTCTCCACGCCTTTCGCCCGATCTCCGTCGACCACGCCGAGGACGCCGCGTCCGCGGTGCGTCGTCGCCACGATTACGTCCACGGGGTTCGCCGTCGCGGCGAAGATCGTCACGATCTCGGGCACGTCTCGAAGCGCCCGGAGGACGTTGATCGGGTACGCGTCCTCCAAGAAGACGACGAAGAAGTGACCGGCCCCGACCGCCAGGGCGTTCTTCGCCGCGAGGCCCTTCAGTCGGAGATCGTTCCCTTCCGCGCGGACCAGGCACGGCCCGGACGCCTCGCAGAACGCGACGCCGAATCGGATCCCGGGGACGGACCCGACGAGCGCCTCGTGGACGTCCTCCGCCGTCTTGATGAAGTGGGTCTGACCGAGGATGACGTTCAGCCCGTCCGGGTTCTCGATGGGGACGATCTCCGTGTCCACCGCCATCGCCGATGTATCGACCCCGGCCGATTAAAGTATTGTTCTCGGACGCGTGGACGTACGTTACGTGCACGCGGAAGGGAGAGGGACCCGTCCTCCATGCGCTTCCCATGGCACGCATCAAGGGGCTGTGGGCCGTCCTGTTCGAGGTCGAAGACGCGGACGCGAGAGAGGACTTGGCGCTCGTCGCAACGGCGATCCAGGTGCACTTCGCGAACGGGGTCACGCGGGAGCGGGCCGTCACCGAGTTCATGGCAATCCGGTTCCGATGGCCCGCGTCGCGGACCCGCAAGCGGTTGCAAGGCCTCGTCGACCTCGGGGTGCTCCGCTGCACGCGGGATCTGTCGGACAACTGGACGAAGGTCTACGAGGTCGTCGACCGCCCCCACGTCCCTGCGGCGTTCGCCCTCGAGATGGCCGGGTGAGCGCTCACCGCCCGGCACGGACGGTGGCCTTGCGGACCCGCTCGAGGAATCCGGACGAGCGGAGCGGCTGGTAGCAGAGCATGAAGAAGTCCGACGCGACGAGGACGAAGATCTCCCGCGGGACGCGCCGCATCGACCGGTGCCGAACCGCGGCGACCTCGCCCTCCGGATGGAATTCGAACGGGAACCCCATCTTGCGGCTCGAGGCCACGAGCCGTCGCACCGGGCTGCTCGGCCGGCGCACGATCGATTCGTGGAGCGTCCCGTTCGGCGGGCGGACGAACGCGTACGCCACGACCTCGGGCGGATCCGCGACTCCGGGGAAGACGCCGACTCGCAGCGCGAAGCCGAACGAGAAGCCCGCTTGCGCGGTTCGGCGGACGCGGGAGAAGCGGTAGCCCACGAACCCGTGGTTCGCGATCCGCGTGCGGCGGAAGTTCTCCATCGGCCATTGCAGCGGGCGCCGGATCCGCTCGAACGTCGCGGCGATCTCGTCCCGCCGATCCGTCGCCATCGGTCCAGTGGAGTCCGTGGAAGGCCATAATCCCTCGGTCGTCCGAGGCCTTCTTGTACCGAACCGCCGCTCCGCGGGCCGATGGAGCGCCGATCGGCCGCGCTCACGCTCGTCGCCGGGCTCGCGGCGTGCGTCGTCACGGTCGCGACGTTCCTCGTCGACCTCGGGGACCACGACCTCGCGGAAGGCTTCGGACTGCTCGCGTTCGTTCTCGGCCTGTTTCTCGTCTGGGAGGGCGGGTTCAGCCTGTGGCGGGAACGTGCCCTCGCGGGCCGCCAGAAGCCGAGGTAGCCGCCACATCCGGTCGGCCGCCGACGCCCGATTCCGTGACGTTAACTACATATTCGCCAAGACGCTGCCGGCGACCGGAGACCCCAGGGCCTCGCATGGCGACGTCGAACCGCTTACCCGACACCGTCCGACCGGAGACGTATTCGATCGAGTTGCGGCCGGATCTCGGGGACTTTACCTTCCGAGGGAGCGAGTCCATTCGGATTCGCGTCGCGCGGCCCGTGAAGACGATCATCCTGAACGCCAAGGAGCTCCAGGTCCACGAGGCGACCGTGCGGTCGTCCCGGGGCCGCCCGGTGCCCGCCGCCCGGATCGACACGGAGCCGACCACCGAGCGGGTGCGCCTGACCTTCGCGGACCCGATCCCGAAAGGCGCGGCCACGCTCGCCCTCGGCTTCACGGGGACACTGAACGATCAGCTCGCGGGATTCTACCGGAGCAAGTACACCACGACGGCGGGCAAGGAGGGCTACATGGCCGCCACTCAGTTCGAGGCGACGGACGCCCGCCGCGCGTTCCCCTGCTGGGACGAGCCGGCGGCGAAGGCGGCTTTCGAGGTGACGCTCATCGTACCCGACGGAATGGCGGCGGTCTCGAACACTCCGGTCCTCCAAGACGAGCGCCTCGTCGATGGGACGCACCGCGTGCGATTCGCGAAGACGCCGACGATGTCGACGTACCTCCTGGCGTTCGTGATCGGCCCGCTGGAAGCCCTCAAAGGCTCGATGGCAGGCAAGACGGAGCTCGGCGTGTGGGCGCTGCCCGATCGGGTCGGCCACGGTCGTTGGGCCCTCGAGAGCGCGTCCCGCATCCTCTCCTACCTGAACGAGTACTACGGAATCCCGTATCCGCTCGAGAAGCTCGACCACGTGGCCCTCCAGGATTTCGCGGCGGGCGCGATGGAGAACTGGGGCGCGATCACGTACCGGGAACGGATCCTCCTCTTCGACCCGTCCACGTCGTCGGCGCAGACGAGCCAGAACATCGTGGACGTTATCGCGCACGAGACCGCCCACATGTGGTTCGGCGACCTCGTCACGATGGCGTGGTGGGACGACCTCTGGCTCAACGAGAGCTTCGCGTCCTGGATGGGGAACAAGGCCGTCGACGCGCTCCATCCCGAGTGGCGCATGTGGACGCAGTTCCTCCTCTTCGACACGATTCGCGGCCTCGGCCTCGATGGCCTCCGTAACTCGCATCCGATCGAGGTCCGGGTCGAGGACCCCGCCGAGATCCGCGAGATCTTCGACGAAATCAGCTACAGCAAGGGCGCGTCGATCCTCTGGATGCTCGAGCAGTTCCTCGGCGAAGACGCGTTCCGCCGCGGGCTGCGGCGCTACCTGAACGCGCATCGATACGGGAACGCCCGCACGGAAGACCTCTGGACGGCGCTCGAGGACGTGTCCCGAAAGCCCGTGCGGGCCTTGATGGGCACATGGACGAAGCAGACCGGCTTCCCCCTCGTCGACGTCCAAATCTCCAGGAAGGCGAAGGAGGCCACGGTGAGGCTCACCCAGTCCCGGTTCTTGTACGAGCACCTCGCGGGAGCCCCGGCGGGGAAGGCGCTCTGGAAGGTCCCCGTCCGGATCGCGCGGGCGGGTGCGCCCGAGGTGGAACGGTCCCTGATGGAGAAGCGGACGGAGACCCGGAAGGTCGCCAAGGGGAAGAGGCCTCCGGACCGGGATTGGATCAAGGTGAATGCGGGGCAGTCCGGCTTCTACCGGGTCAACTACCCTCCGGAAGAATGGGACCGGCTACGGCGGGCCGTCGTGGCGGGCGAGCTCGAGGCGGAAGATCGACTCGGCCTCCAGAACGACGCGTACGCCCTCACGGTCGCCGGATACCTGCCGGCGATGTCGTTCCTCGAGCTGACGTCCGCGTACCGAGACGAAGACAACACCACCGTGTGGCAAGGGATCGCGGATTCCTTGATGGGATTCGAGAGCCTGATCGCCGACCGGCCGTACCTGGATTCCTTCTACGAGTACGCGAGGGACCTGTTTCGACCGGTCGTGGCCCGCACCGGATGGGCCCCTAAGAAAGGAGAAGGCCACCTCGACGCCCTGCGCCGGATGACGGTGCTCTCCCGTCTCGGCCACTACTTGGACCGACCGGTCTTGGACGAGGCGTCGAGGCGCTTCGCGGACTCCCTGAAGGATCCCGCGTCCCTGCCTCCCGACCTGCGTTCCGTCGTGTACGGGCTCGTCGCCCAGGAGGCGGACGAGGCGACGTACGAGACCTTGTGGGGGCTCGAGCAGAAGTCGGCGCTCCAAGAGGAGCAGGTCCGCCTCCTCCTCGCCCTGACGCGGCCCCGAGGGGAATCCCTCCTCCGGGAAACCCTCGCTCGGGCCCTGTCGGACGCAGTCCGGTTCCAGGATGCGCCGATCGTGATCCGGGGCGTGGCGACGAGCCGACCGAGCGTCGGGAGGGACCTCGCGTGGACCTTCATCAAGGCGAACTGGGATGAGTTGTATCGGCGGTATTCACCTTCCGGATTCCTCATCCGCGGGCTCGCCGCAGTCCCGGAGACGTTCGCAAGCGCCAATCGGGCGCGGGAGATCGAGGCCTTCTTCAAGAGTCATCCGTCGCCCGGCGTCCGGCGGACCGTGAAACAGGTAATGGAGAAGATCCGCGTGAACGCCGCGTGGCTCCGGCGCAACGACAAGGCTCTTGCGGCCTGGTTCCGAGGGCACGAGCCTTCGACAGCTCGCGAGTGAAGCGGCCAGTCCGAAGCCTCCTCGTGCCGTAGGCGAGTTGATCCCTATCTCGGCAGGTAGCGGGAGAGGAACGAATATTGAGCGGAAGAGTCTTACCGAACCCCCGAGGGACCTGGTTGGCGGCATCACAGTCGGAGGCCGTTGAGGTCAAGGTGAGTGCGCGCTCTATTGGGAAGAAGCCGAGGACAGTCTTCGTGGCGTATCCATACAAACTATTCGCTGGAGAAGACTATCGGGCTGTGTTTGATCGCGTGGGAAAGGCGCTCGGCGTGAAATTCACGTTTGCCGACCAGAAGATACTTGATGTCCACATCTTGGAAAAGATCGCCCTCATGATCAAAGAAGCAGAGTTCTCCATTTTCGACATCTCAGGGTGGAATCCAAACGTTACCTTGGAGTATGGACTGGCTCTCGGATTTGGCGAGAAGAAGTTCCTGCTGTTCGATCCAGGCAAGACAGAATTTAGTGAAGTGCCCGCGGATGTCAGGGGGTTTGACCGGCTTGAGCACCGGTCCTATGCAGAACTTGAGCGTGCCCTCACGTTCCTCATCGCCCAGGAGTTCCCGCCTGAGAAGAAAGCCGACCCACTCGGAGACTTACAAGTCCAGATTAAGGACCTCCTTGCAAGAACGCCGGGGGTTTCAAGGAGCACCGTCGCAGCGGCGCTCGGGATTAGGCCGGAACTGGCTAGCTTGGTGCTCGGCCAGATGGTCGGCACCGAGCTTGAGGTGCGCGGGGAAAGGAGGGGCACGAAGTACTACCTTAAAGGCTCAGCACCAGCGGGGCCAAACCATTAGCCGCACTTTGGCGGAGGCCTTTGATCCACGGGGGCAAACACAGCCGCGGCCTCCGTAATGCGTCTGGCGGCCTCCTAACCACGTCCCCGCAATGTTGTGGGAGCGGCCCAGACCCCAATATCTGGTATTGCGGAGTCGGTCCCAAAACATTCATTCTCTCGGGCTGACTTGCGGTCAAGCGTGAGAAGCGTCCGGATCAACCGCAGGCTGGGGGTAGGCCCTAAGCCGCTCACGACCGTGTTCCCCGGCCTGGATCGGGACCCGAACTTCATCGCGCTTTTCAACGACGGGCTGCGGGAGAAGGTCTTGGCCGAGACGCGCGTGAATCTGGTCCCCGAAGACTCCTACGCCTACATCGACGACGAGCGGGGGTGGGTGAACCTCGGGCATGGATACCTGAAGACCGGCGAGGCCCGAATCCTCTACCTCGACATCCTGCACGAATTGACCCACATCCGCCAGTGGCACGAGGGGAAGGAACTATGGGATCGGAAGTACGACTACGTAGACCGGCCTACCGAGGTGGAGGCCTACCGGGTCGCGGTTGAAGTCGCCCGGAAGATCGGGATGACCGACCGGGAAATCGCCGATTATCTCCGGGTGGAATGGACCAGCCGCGAAGAGCACGAGCGGCTGTGCCGCCGCCTCGGGGTGCGGCAGACCGACTCCCGCGCTCACTGACTGCCTATGATTGTCTGACGGGGCTGATGGGGGAATCACCCGATCAAGGGCAAAGTGTACATGTACATCGACGACGACGCCGGCAACGTCGTGGCAGGCCTCGGCTACCTGCGGACGGGGGAGTCGCGCATTCTGTATCTCGACGTGTTGCATGAACTCACGCACATCCGCCAGTGGCATGCGGGCCGCGAGCTCTGGGACCGTCGGTACAACTACGTCGACCGCCCGACGGAGATCGAGGCGTATCGAATCGCGGTCGACGAGGCGCGTCGTCTCGGGATGACGGACCGGGAGATCGCCGACTATCTCCGCGTGGAGTGGACGAGCCGCGAGGAGCACGAGCGGCTTTGCAAGCACCTCGGCGTCCGCAGCCCCGAATCGCGCGCCGTCTGAGGGCAAGGCCTCAAATCGACGGGGCCTGTTCCGCGCAGGCGAGGCAGATGGCGCCGATCACCTTGGAGGAGTTCGCGAAGGTCGAGATGCGCGTCGGCAAGGTCGTCGACGTGCAGGACTTCCCGGAGGCACGCAACCCCTCGTACAAGCTCTGGATCGACTTTGGACCGTTCGGTGTGAAGAAGAGTTCGGCGGCGATCCGCCGATGGTACGCGAAGGAGGACCTTGCGGGCCGTCAGGTCGTTGCCGTGACGAACTTCCCGCCCCGGCAGGTCGGTCCGTTCCTGTCCGAGGTCCTCTGCCTCGGCGCGGTTCAGCCCGACGGGCGGGTCGTCATGCTCCGCCCGGATTCGGAGGGAGAGCTTGGGGCTCGGATCGCTTGAGGGTGGCCGCGAGTTCCTCGTCCGCGCGTGCGGCGTCCTGGTACACGACGACGCCGTCCTCGCCCAAGAGGGAGACGACGGACGGGGCAGCCGGAGCTACGCGCTCCCGGGCGGCCACCTGGAGTTCGGGGAGACCCTCGCGATGTGCATGTCGCGCGAGTTCTACGAGGAGAGCGGCCTCAACGTCGAGGCCGAGAAACTCCTGTACGTCCACGAGAACTTCTACACCCTCCGGGAGATCGTGACCCACGAAATCGGATTCTACTTCCTGGTCGATCTGAACTCCGAGTTCCCGTCGGCGGATTCCGACGGATATGTCCCGAGCCGCGAGTCCCACATCCGCATGCGATTGCTGCCGCTTTCGGAACTCCGCGCGTTCGCGATGATGCCGCCGTTTCTTCGAGAACGTCTCCCTGCGGACGCGCGTGCGCATTTCGCCGGTCCAGCCAGGCACCTCGTCTCCCGGGACTGACGATGGCCGTTCGAATCCGCCCGCTGCGGCTCCGCGACTACGACGACATGATCGCGCTCTTCCGAGCGTGCGGGATGGAGCCGAAGGCGCGGGGAAGGGATTCCCGTCCCGCCATCGCACGGCAACTGCGAGCCCACCCCGGTCTCTACATCGGCGCGTTTGACGGAAGTCGGCTCGTGGGCGCGGTCCTCGGGACGCACGACACCCGCAAAGGCTGGATCAATCGGCTCGCGGTACACCCCGCATACCGGAGGCGGGGGCTGGCGCGCCGACTCGTGCGGGCGTGCGAGCGCGCGTTGCGGGCCGGGCGCATCGAGATGTTCTGTGCACTCATCGAAACGGACAACGCGGCCTCCGAGGCCGTCTTCCGCTCGCTCGGCTACGAGGTCGTCGAGATCCTCTATGCCCGCCGCAAGCTCCGCGACGACATCTAGGGGATCACGTTCAGTTCCTTTCCGATCTTCTCGTAGGCGACGAGAGCGTCGTCGAGGTCCTGGCGCTTCAGCCCGGCGTTCACGATGTTCCGGATGCGCGCCTTGTCCTTCGCGACCATCGGGAATACGATCGGCAAGGCGAACACCCCTTCCTCGAACAGCCGCTCGCTGAACCGCTTCGCGGTCGCGGAATCGCCCAGCATGACGGGCGTGATGGGCGTCTGGCTCCGCCCGATGTCAAAGCCGAGCGAGACGAGCCGCTTCTTGAAGTACTTCGTGTTCGACCACAGCTTCTTGACGTGCCTCGGCTCCGTCTCGAGGACGTCGATTGCCGCGGTGCAGGCGGCCGTGACCGCGGGAGGGTGGGATCCGCTGAGGAGCCAGGTCCTCGACTTGTTCAGCGCGTAGTTCCGGAGGTCGTTCGACCCGGCGATGTAGCCGCCGACCACGCCGAGGGCTTTCGAGAACGTGCCCAGCTCGACCTGGATCTTCTCCTCGACGTGGAAGTGCGAGGCGACGCCACGGCCGCCGTCCCCAAGGACTCCCTCCCCGTGCGCGTCGTCGATGTACACCATCGCCCCGAATTCCTCGCTGACCTTCGCGATGTCGCCGACCGGCGCGATGTCGCCGTCCATCGAGAACACGCCGTCACTCACAACGAGGATCTTCTTGGCCGTGGCGTCGGCCTCCTTCAGCGCGCGTTCGAGGTCGCCGACGTCGCAGTGCCGATAGATGATCCGCTGCGCCTTCGTCAGTCGCACGCCGTCGATGATGCTCCCGTGGTTCAGCTCGTCCGTCAGGATCGCGTCGCCGTCGCCCGCGAGCTGCGAAATCAGCCCCGCATTCCCGGCGAAGCCGCTCATGTAGAACAGGGCCGCCTCGCGCCGCTTGAAGCGGGCGATCCGGCGCTCGAGCTCCTCGTGGAGGTCCATGTTCCCGGCGATCGGCCGCACGCTGCCGCTGCCCGCGCCGTGCGTCTTGATCGCCTCGCGTGCCGCCCGCTTCACCTTCGGATGATTCGACAGGTTCAGGTAGTTGTTCGAGCAAAGCATGATGACGGTCTTCCCGTCGACGACGCTGCGCGGAGCCGACGGCCCTTGGAGGACCCGGAGCTTCCAGTCGAGGCTCTGCGCGACGAGGTTCTCGTACTCCGCGCGCATCCAAGAGGTCGGATCTCGGTTCGCCAGCGTCATCCCTCCATCGGGAACGCGACCTTGCCGCAGTTGCCGCTTCGCATCACGTCCATCGCCTCGTCGTACCGGTCGAGAGGAAACTTGTGCGTGAGGAGCGGCCGCAGATTCACGTTGCCGCTCTTCAGGAGTCCGCCCATCTGAGCCCACGTCTTGAACATCAGCCGGCCGTGGATCCCGTGGATCGACGCGCCTTTCGTCACGAGCTCCGACATCGGGATCGTCACGTCCTCCGTGTAGAACCCGAGAATATGAATGCCCCCGGCGGGGCGCACGATTTGCAGGGCCTGCCGCAACGCCTGTTCGCTCCCCGACATCTCGAGGACCTCGTCGACGCCTTCGCCCGATGTCAGGTTTTTGATCTCGTCGACGAGGGCGGCCTTCGACGCGAGCACGTGATGCGCCCCGACCTCCTTCGCGAGGTCCATCCGGTACCGGTTCGTGTGGCCGATGGCGATGACCCGCGCGGCCGCCATCGCGCGGCACAGGGCGACGGCCATGAGGCCGATCGGACCGAGGCCGAAGATCGCGACGGTCTTGCTGGGCACATTCGCGTTCGTCACGGTATAGACGGCGTTGCCGAGCGGATCTTGCATCGTCGCGAGTTCCGGCGGAAGGTCCGGATCGTTCACAATCACGTTCGTCGCGGGGATCTTGAGGTACTCTGCGAACGAGCCGTCGCGGTCGATCCCGAGGATCGACACGGTCTTGCAAACGTGCGCGTTACCCGTGCGGCACATGTAGCAGCGGCCGCACGCGACGTGGCCCTCCGCGCTCACGTACGCCCCCTTCTCGAGGCCCGTCACCTCCGAACCGAGCCGTTCGATCCGCCCCGCGAACTCGTGTCCCTGGATGAGCGGCACCTTGATGCGGGCCTGAGCCCACGCGTCCCAATCGAAGATGTGCACGTCCGTCCCACAGATCGATGCGACCTGCACGCGAATCAAGACCTCCGACGGGCCGGGCTCGGGGATCGGGACCGATCGGACTTCCGTGCTCCGCGACGACGGCTTCAATTTCACTGCGGCTTTCATTGTGCCGGCCATGCCCGCATTTCCCCGGTCGTGCCTCGCATAGGGCTGGGGTATTTCAACTTGGTTCCTGGCCCTCGCGGGCTCATCGCTGGATCGGGTGGAGCTTCGATGTGCGATATCCGATGAGCACGAAGAGGTATTCGCGACTCCGGAATTCCTCGTCCAGCCCCGCATCGCCCGTGTCGACCCGCAGCACCGGCGTCATCGCGAGTTTGCCCGGCGTCGCGACGGCGATCAGGTTCCGCGTCCCGATCCGCCGGAGGACCTCCGGGCTCGCCTCGAGATTCCCGCGTCCGAGGAGGAAGCCCTGCGAGCCGATCGGACTGAGGACCAGCTTCGCCTTCGGGTGCGCATCGAGCAAAGACAAGATGCCCCGCTCGTTCAGGTCCTTGGCGACCGTCCGGCCGCCGAGGATCGCGTCGATCCCTAGGATGGTCTTCTCGAGACCGAGGGCGGTCGCGATCGACGCGATCGTCGAGCCAGGGCCGAGGAAGAAGAGGGTGCCCGGCTCTCCCGCGAACAGCTCGCGGAAGTGATCCGCGAGTTCCTCGCGGGTCGACTCTTCGCTCACCTCCGCGACCTGAAGCTTGCCGGCCTGGACGAGCGTCGGTTCCACGAGCGTCTTCGCCGTCCCGACGAGTGCGACGCGCCACTCGCCTCGGCGGTATGCGTCCTCGTCGAGGTCGAGGATCTCGGCGGATCCGACACGCAGGCTGCCCTGGAGGTGAGCGACGGTCAATTCGGCGGCCGCCCGCGGGGAGACCGCGAACACGCCCGAATGCATCTTGACGCCCGCCGGGATTCCGAGAATCGGGACGCGGTCCTTCGCCGATTCCGCGACATCGCGCGCCGTGCCGTCTCCGCCGCAGAAGAGGAGGAGCTCCACCCCGCCGGAGATGCACGCGTCGACGGCCCGCCTCGTGTCTTCCGCCGTGGTCGTGTTGCCCGGCCGGTAGACGACATCCACTTGCGCATCGACGACCCCGGCATCTCGAAGCGGCTCACCGCCCATCGGTCCTTCGCAGGTGAGCCATCGGACATCGGGCAAGGGACTCGCGCGCGCGGCGGATAGGAACTCGTTCGCGAACTGGCGGGCCCGCTCCGGTGCAACCGGTTCGGCCCCCGCGGCTCTCGCCTGCTCGACGACGCCGTCCGTCCCCTTGAGGCCGACTCGTCCGCCCATCCCCGCGATGGGGTTGACGACGAATCCGATGCGCCGCACGACGTCCGCACTCGCCCCGCCGTATTTCCTTCTTCCGAGGCCCTTAGCGGTTCCGCGAATCCGGTGCCGGTGCGCGGCGCCATGCGCGGGCGAGGGCGGGAGGCGGCGCGGCTACCATGAGGTGCGCGAAGTAACCGAGCGCGGCGAGAGGGAGGAGAGGCCACAGCAGCGGCGCGAGCAAGACCGATGTCGTCAAGCCCGCGGCGATGCCGAGCTGGATGACCCTCAGTTCGTTGCGGGTCGTTGACTCGAGGTCCGCCGCGTCGATCCGCAGATGGAACCAGATCGCCGGGAGCGTGAGGACGGCGGCGAAGAAGAACGCGGTGTGGAAGGTGACGCTCAGCCAGAGGTCGAGGATGACTGCCGCGACGACCATCCCCGCGGCGTACCGCTTCGCATTCCGGAACCCAAGGGCGACGACGGTCGTGCGCTTCGGCGGCACCGCCGCCGCGTCCATCGGCGCATCGGCATAGTGATGGACGACCAGCATGCCGGTGCACGCGAGGGCGTGGGCCGCCAGGGCGATCACCGCCACGAGCGAGACGGAGAGTGCCTGGATCGCGTACGCGCCGAGGCCCGACAGCAAGACGCCGGGGAATCCGCCCAGCCACTCCCCGGTGAAGGGCCGGTACGACATCGCGATCGGCGGGGCGGTGTACGCCAGGCCGATGAGGTACCCGGCGAGGATGATCAGGGCGAGCCACGGTGCGCGCGCCACGACGACCCAGGCGGTCAACGCGGCGACGCCGAAGGTCGCGCAGGCAAAGATCCGCCACAGATCCCGCTCCTCGAGCAAGCCCATGTTCCGGACCTTGCTCCCGCCGGACAGGGCGCGGAGCCCGATCTGGTCCGTGCCGCTCCGCCAATCGTAGATCTCGTTGATGGCGTGCGTCTCCCATCCTTGGACGAGGCCGCCGAGGGCGAGGGCCACCACAAGCCAGAGCGGCTCGAACCTCCCGGCGACGGCGAAGGCCACCGCGGTCCCCAGCACGACCGCCGTGTACGACCAGAGCAGGACCGGGATCAGCCGGAACTCCAGGAACCAACCGAGCGCCTTGCGTCTCCACGACTGCTCGACCGGGACGGACGCCACCATTTTGACTATTTCGATAGTAATATTAGAACGTTCGCGGATGCGGTGTTGGATGGCCGAGCCACCGGGTACGTTGTCGAAGAACGGTTGGGTGCGCGGCTTCATGGACAAGCGGTTGTGGTATCTCATCGCGGCAACCCGCGGGGGCATCAACCGCGCGCGGATCTTGCGGACGCTCCACGACCGGCCGTACAACGCGAACGACCTCGCAGGCCAACTCGGTCTCGACTACAAAACGGTTCGCCATCACTTGGATGTGCTCCGGGAGAACGATTGCGTCATGACGCTCGGACACGAAGGCTACGGCATCTTGTATTCCCTCTCGCCTCGGCTCCAGGTGCACTTCGACGACTTCCTCGAAATCTGGCGGCTCATCGAGGGCCGCGTTGGGGAAAAGTAAATATGGTGCACATCCGACTCGGCACGTGGTAACGTGGCGCTCGGGACCTTTTGGATGATCGACGTCGGGCTCGCCCTCGCGAGCGTGGCGGTTCTGGCGGGACTCCTCTATGTCTACGTCGGGAATTATCGCCACCTGAGGTCCCCCTTCTCCTTCGGCCTCGTGGTGTTCGCGGCCCTCTTCGTGGTCGAGAACCTCGCCGCGGTCTACTTCTACGTCGTCATGAGCCAGGACTTCGGGGCGGGCGTCGCGGTCCCGATGCTCGCGCTGAACGCCGCGGAACTCGTCGGGTTCGCGACCCTGTTCTACGTGTCGTGGCGGTAAGCCCTCGGGGAGCGTCGCGGTCAAATACGCCCGCACCCTTTGCGGTCCCGAGGCGTCCCCGTGGTGAACTATCGTCCGATGGGGAAGACGGAGCTCGAGGTCTCGGAGGTCGGGTTCGGCCTGTGGACCCTCGCCACCGGCCGGTGGGGCGAATTCACCGACGACCAGGCCGTCGACTTGCTCCACAAGGCGTACGACGCGGGCATCAACTACTTCGACGTCGCCCCCACGGACGGGGCGGGGCGCGGGGAACGCTTGCTCGGACGGGCCTTTCAGGACCGGCGGGAGCTCGTCATCATCTCGACCAAGGTGGGCCGCACCGATGGCGGGGTCGATTTCTCGCCGGCCGGCATCCGCAAGGCGCTCGACGCGACCCTGGATCGGCTGGCTTCGTCCTACGTCGACGTCGTGCAGCTGCACTACCCCGATGCGGCAACCGTCGCGAACGCCGGCGTGTGGCAGACCCTCGAGGACCTGAAGTCGGAAGGGAAAGCCCGCTACGTCGGGATCGCGCTCGGCCCGGGCCCCGGTGGCCTCGAGGAAGGGCGAGCCGCGATGCGGAAGCGCGACCTCGGTTGCGTGCAGACGTACTACAACCTCCTCGAAGAGGAGCCGGGTCGGAAGTTCTTCCCGGTCGCCCTGGAGATCAACCAAGGGATGGTGATCCGCGCGCCGCACGCCGGCGGCGTGCTCGAATCGAGCCCCGACGCGGTCCGCTTCCCCGCGGACGGGGATCTCCAGGTGAAGGAAGCGGCGTGGGTTGAGCGGGCGAGGGACCAGGCGGCGAACCTGAGCTGGATCTACGAGGGGAAGGGGATGAGCCTCTCCCAGGCCGCGGTGAAGTTCATCCTGTCCGAGGAGACCGTGGCGTCCGTGATCCCGAACATCTACCGGGAAGAGCACCTCACGGAGTACGGCGCCGTGTCGGACTTCGAGAGCTTCTCCCAGGTCGAGCTCGGTGAGATCGCGGAGCAGTTCCGGAAAGGGTTCGGTGCCTGAGGCATCCGTATGATCCTCGGCTACGTCGACAGGGAGGATCGCATCTACGACCTCGGCTTCGCGACGATGCGTCTTCGCGTCCGCCTCGAGGCCGGGGAAGGAAGCGTCTCCAGGGTGACGTTCTCCCAGGTCGCGGGGAGCGGGGCGGCATCGTACCGCGTGCTCGGGGAGGCGGACGGGCGCGCGGAGGTGTCGATGGACCACGATGGCAAGCGCATCCCGCTGTTGCGCGAGGTCGACGGGCATCTGTACCGGCACGAGGCGGGCCTCTTGTTCTTGGCGTCTCCGGCGACGCGGGATCCCGAGGATCCCGGATACTTCTTGGTCAAGCTCCGCGCGATGCCGAGCGCGGTCGCGTTCTTCTTCGAGGATCAAGAAGGTCGGGAACTCGTCTCGGTCCCGCGCGATGAGGTCCTCCGGGTTGCGGCGGAGGGGGGCGGGCTCACGGTCTTCGTGAGCGCGGCGAACGTCGCCCTGCCGAAGGAGAAGATCGCATACACGGTCCACTTCGAACCGGCGTCTCGCATCGGACCACTCCTGGAGGATCTCGTGCTGGCGCAGGGCGAGGGACAAACCCCTCCTAAGCGACGAAATCCTTAATACGACCGCGCAGCTTCGCCCGCCGGGGTCCGACATGTCCTACGATGTCGCAGGTCTGGGTCTCGGCGGCGAAAAGAAGGGCAAACGGAAGACGTACGCGTACGTCGGGGTCGCGGTCGTCGTCATCGTCCTCGTTGCGGTTTGGTGGGCCTTCTACATGTAGGCCTCCCCGGGAATGCTTGAAGGTCCTCCCGTTCCATCCGCTCAAGGGAGAACTCTTCCGGGTGAGGTCATCGGGCTTCATTCTTCTCCCATGGCTCGCATGCCCCGGCCCCGAAGCATCGCGATGAATCCTAAGATGAACAAAGCCACCGAAATAATGTACGCCGGCCGCCAGAAGAGAGACAGCGGGGAAATCAGAAGCCCGGCGAACATGAGCCATAAGCGTCTCTTCGTTGCGGAGTTCATGCCCACTCCTCCCGCCGCGAATATTCGATGGCCCCCCATAGTCTTTCCCTCCGCCCGACCGGAGTCGCCTTCTTTTGGTGGTGTGGGACGTCGGAGCCGAGGAGGGCGGTTGCCATCGTGCGTCGGCGAAGAGAGGGATGGGGATACATCCCTGAGGCGTCCAGCCCCGCGATCCCGGAGGCAGGAAGGCGCGCGACCTCCTCCGGACCCGAAAGGATAAGACAATTGAGCGGAGTCGTTACCGCCTATCGGCCTTGATTCGCTATTCTTAAATACTGCGGCCCGTATGCTTCGGCCGTCACCTTGTGACACCCTTTTGAACGGGAGTGTTCAGATGTCAACGGTTTCCAAAGAAGTCGAGACCGGCACGACGACGCTCGGGCTCGTTTGCAAGGATGGGGTCGTCCTCGCAGCGGACCGCCGTGCGACGGCTGGGACGCTGATTGCGCACAAGCACACGAAGAAGGTGTACAAGCTCGACGAGAACCTCGGCCTGACGACCGCGGGCCTCGTCGGCGATCTGCAGGTCCTCGCGCGGTACATCACCGCGGAAGTCGAACTGTACAAGCTCAAGCGTGGCGTCACGATGCCCGTCGAGGCGTGCGCGACGCTGACCGCGAACATCCTCAGCGGCAGCCGCTTCTACCCATATTGGGTGCAGCTCGTGATCGGCGGCTGGGACCGCGCGGGCGGCCATGTGTACTCGCTCGACGCGGCCGGCGGGTCCCTCCCGGACAAGTTCGTTTCGAGCGGGTCCGGCAGCCCCTACGTCTATGGAGTCCTCGAGGACCACTTCAAGGATGACATGTTGACGGAGGACGGGGCGAACCTCGCGATCCGGGCCGTCACCGCGGCGATGAAGCGGGACGCGGTCTCGGGCGAAGGGATCGACGTCGCGATCATCACGAAAGACGGATTCAAGATGCTCGACGACAAAGAAGTCGAGAAGCGCAAGTTAAGCATGAAACTGACCTGAGTCCGCAAGCGACGTCAGGTCAACGAGACGTCCGATGACCATTGAGGACATTCTGAACGACGCGCGAAGCGTCGTGAAGAAAGTGGTCCCCGACCACGTGGAAATCACGCAAGTCGACTTCGAAGGCCCCACGATCGTGATCTACACGAAGAACATGGAGGTCTTCGCGGAGTCGAACGAGCTCGTGCGCCAGATCGCTCAGCAGCTCCGCCGCCGGATCGTCGTCCGACCGGATCCGTCCCTCCTTGCGTCCCAGGAGGACGCCGAGAAGATTATTCGCGAGGTGATCCCGCCGGAGGCGCAGATCACCGGCATCTACTTCGAGACGGAAACCGGCGAGGTGACAATCGAGGCGCTTTCGCCCGGTATGGTGATCGGCCGCCACGGGTCGATCCTGAACGAGGTCAAGAAGCGGATCGGTTGGGCGCCGAAGGTCGTGCGCACCCCTCCCATCCCCTCGAAGACGGTCGAGGAGATTCGCCAGTACCTCCGGACGATCAACGACGAGCGCCAGGCGTTCCTGAAACAAGTCGGCCGACGACTCGCGCGCGAAGTCCCCCAGGGAGAGAACTACGTCCGGATCACCGCACTCGGGGGCTTCCGACAGGTCGGCCGATCCGCCGCGCTCCTGTCCACGCGGGAGTCGAAGGTCCTGATCGACTGCGGCGTGCTCATCTCGGAGGACAACGGCTCGCCCTACCTCAACGCCCCGGAGGTCATGCCGCTCGGTTCGATCGATGCCGTCGTCATCACGCACGCCCATCTCGACCACTCCGGGCTCGTGCCGGCCCTGTACAAGTACGGCTACGACGGGCCGATTTACACGACGCCGCCGACGCGCGACCTGATGTCGTTGCTCCAGCTCGACTTCATCAAGGTCGCGATGGGCGAGGCGCGCAAGTCGCCGTACGATTCGAGCAACGTCCGGAAGGCCGTGGCGAACACGATCCCGCTCAAATACGGCGAGACGACGGACATCGCGCCGGACGTCCGGTTGACGTTCCAGAACGCGGGCCACATCCTCGGCTCCGCCGTCGCGCACTTCCACATCGGGGACGGGCTGTACAACGTCGCGATGTCCGGGGACATCAAGTTCGAGAAGACGTGGCTCTTCAACCCGGCCGTCAACAAGTTCCCGCGCCTCGAGACGCTCGTCCTCGAATCGACGTACGGCGGCTACCACGACATCCAGCCGTCCCGGCACGAGGCGGCGCAGCAGCTCAAGGAGGTGGTCCGTCGGGTGCTCAGCCGAGGGGGCAAGGTCTTGGTCCCCGTCTTCGCCGTCGGGCGCTCCCAGGAGGTCATGCTCGTCCTCGAGGACGCGATGCGGAACCGCCAGATCCCGGAAGTGCCGATCTACTTGGACGGCATGATCTGGGAGGCGACCGCGATCCATACCGCGTACCCGGAGTACCTGAACAGCCAGCTCCGGACGGAGATCTTCCAGACGGGCGAGAACCCGTTCCTGTCGCCGATCTTCAAGCGCGTCGAGACGTCGGACATGCGGTCGAACATCTGCGACGACGTCGAGCCGTGCATCGTGCTCGCGACGTCCGGCATGATGTCAGGCGGCCCCGTGTTGGAGTACTTCAAGTCGTGGGCGGACAACCCGCTCCACGCCCTCCTCTTCGTCGGGTTCCAATCCGAAGGATCCCTCGGCCGGCGCATCCAGCGGGACGCGCGCGAGATCACGCTCACGGACCGCGGGCAGCCGCTCACGCTCCCGATCAAGCTCGACGTCGAGACGATCGACGGCTTCTCCGGCCACTCGGACCGCCTGCAGCTTCTGAACTACGTCGGGACGATGGAGCCTCGGCCCGAGCGGGTCATCGTAAACCACGGCGAGGAGTTCAAGTGCTCCGACCTGGCGTCGGGCCTATACAAGAAGTTCGGCCTCGAGGCGCGCGCCCCGATGAACCTCGAGACGATCCGGCTCAAGTGAGGCCCGAATGTCGGCCGGCGCGACGGGCCCCACGCCCGCTTGGGGGCGGTGGATTCCCGGCAGCGCGGTGATCCTGTTCCTGTTCCTCTCGGCCGGCCTGTGGATGGCGTCCCTCGCCGCCGACGCCGTCGGCCAGTCGGTCCTCGTCGTTGTCTTCCTCGCGGTCGCCGCGTTCGTCCCTCTCGCCTGGCTCGCCGGGCGCATCTGGACTCGGCCACTGTGGGCCGTCCGGGTGCGCGACAGTCCCGAGGCGATCACCGCGGCCGTGCGGGATGCGCTCCGCGACCGCCTGCCGACGCAGCTCGCCGCGGCGGACGGCCCCGAGGGGCTGTTCCGTCGTTGTGAGACGCTGCTCCGGATCGACGAGCCGGCGTGCCTGATCGGGGTCGAGAGGTCGGTCGGCGGGATCGGGACGACGGTCCTGCTGCTCCCGCGCTCTCGGGACCGCCGATCGATCGACGACCTCCGTGCCCGGATCCTCTCTCGGCTGGCGAGCCCGTAGAGGAAAGGCAAGCCTTTTGTGGGCCGCCGCGATGGGCCGCCGTGCGTCGGCCCTTCTACGAGAAGGTCCAAGATCTCGTGACGCCGGAGGCGTTCCACGCCCAGGTCGACGCCGCGATCGCCGAATGGGGCGGCCTGTTGGACCGAGACGCCGCCGCGATGGTCGTCGTCGAACGCCTCGGCCGGAGCGTCGCAGCATTCGCCCGCATCGCGGATCTCGAGGAGGGCATGGAGGCGAATCTGCGGGCCACGGTCGTCGGCATTTCGCCGGTGCGCACGTTCACGCGCCAAGACGGTACCCCAGGCCGGGTGGCGAACCTCGAGCTGCGGGACGACAGCGGGTTCTGCCGCTTCGCCCTCTGGGACGACGACGTCGGGCTCGTGGATCGGGGAAAGGTCGCCGTCGGGGCGACGGTCCGCGCCCTCGACTGCTACGTGAAGCGGACGAACTTCGGCCTCGACGTGTCCCGCGGCAAGTTCGGCGCGCTCGTGGTGGAGGGACCCTGACGTGCCCGAGACGGCGGACGGCTGGTCGTACGCGAACAACTGGCGGATCGCGGCGTTCTTCCTCGGCCTCGCGATGATCCTCCTCGGGATCGGGTCGCTCGCCGTGTTCGCGTTCGGAGACGACGCCGGGATGGCCGGCCTGTCGCTCCTCGCGATCGCGACGTACCTCCTGGTCTTCTCCGTCCTGGTCTTCGTGCCGCGAATCGCGCGACGGGGTTCCGTGAGCTTCAGTCTGTTCTCTCGCCGATCGGTGGAGGATGCAGAGAAGGCCGTCGTGGGGGCGATCGAGGCAGTGGGGAGGGCGCCTCGCGTGGAGATGGCGCGGTCACGGTCGAACCACCCGCCGCGCGTGGTGACGGCCGACGGGATCGTGACGCGGTTCCGCATCGAGATTTCCCGCGCCGGGCCCGGATCCGTGGACGGAGGCGTCTGGACGGAGATCGTCCAGAGTGTCGCGTCGACGGACGCGGACGCGGCGCGGACGTTGCGGGAGCGGGTCAACGAGCAGCTCGCGAGGCTCCCACGGGCCGAGGAGTGAGGCTCACATCCCCATTCCGGGCATGCCGCCCATCCCGCCCATGCCGCCGCCGTGTTCGCCGCCACCGGGCGGAGGCGGGGGCGACTTCTTCGAGGCGATGATGTCGTCGATGCGGAGGATCATGCCCGCGACTTCCTGGGCGGACTCGATTTCTTGGGTCTTGACACGGAGCGGCTCGACGATGTTCGCCTTGAGCATGTCGAGGGGCTCGCCCGTCATGACGTTCACTCCCATCGACTTGCCGCCCTTCTTCCCGTGTTCCGCGCGGAGCTTGATCAGGACGTCGATCGGATCGAGGCCCGCGTTTTCGCCGAGCGTCCTCGGGATCACGTCGAGCGCCTGCGCGAACGCTTCAATCGCCAACTGTTCCCGGCCCCCGATCGTCGCCGCGTAATCCTTGAGCGCCAGGGACAGCTCGACCTCCGCCGCCCCGCCGCCGGCGATCGCCTTGCCGTCCTCGATCGTCGCAGCCACCACGCGCAGCGCGTCGTGGAGGATTCGCTCGACCTCATCGACGACGTGCTCCGTGCCGCCGCGCACGAGGATCGACACGGCGCGGGCTTTCTTGCAGCCGGTGACAAAGGTCATGTCGTCCGTCCCGACCTTCCGCTCCTCGACGAGCTCGGCGCTCCCGAGTTCCTTCGCCGTGAGGTCGTCCAGGTTCGTGACCGCGCGCGCGCCCGTCGCCTTCGCGAGCTTCTTCATATCGCTTTCCTTGACGCGACGCACCGCGTAGATGCCCTCCTTCGCGA
Source organism: Thermoplasmata archaeon (assembly GCA_036395115.1). Classification (NCBI taxonomy): domain Archaea; kingdom Methanobacteriati; phylum Thermoplasmatota; class Thermoplasmata; species Thermoplasmata archaeon. Next base: position 62,892 of record DASWDU010000034.1, read on the forward strand.
GGTAGTGCTGTGCGACGTCGTCGATGCCCTTCTGGCACAGGACGACGTTGGCCCCGGATGCCCTGATCTTGTCGACCATCGTCTTGAGGCTCTTCTCTTCCTCGTTCAGGAACAGCTGTAGCTTGCCCGGATCGCGGATTCGGATCTCCTCGTTCACCTCGGTCTTCTTGACCTCGAGGGCGCGGTTGATCAGGGCGATCTTCGCGTCGCGGACGAACTTCGGCATCCGAGGATGCACGCGCTCTTTGTCCAAGACGACGCCGTCGATCAGGTTCGTGTCGCTCAGGCTCCCCCCGTGTTTCTTCTGGACGAGGATGTTGTCGACGTCCGCGCGGAGTTCCCCCGCGACCTCCTCGACGATCGACTGCACCGCGTCCACGGCGATGCCGGCGAGGAAGTCGGCATTCGTACCGACGCTGCGGCCAGACATCGCCGTCCGGGCGATCGACCGGAGGGTCGTCTTGTCGTCCCTCTTCACGGGGAAGGCGAGCTGGTTGAGTCGGCGGACCGCCTCGGCCGCCGCCATCCGGTAGCCGTTCACGATGATCGTCGGGTGGACCTCCTGCTCGATCAGGCTCTCGGCGGCTTTCAGGAGTTCCCCGGCGAGGATGACGGCACTCGTCGTCCCGTCTCCGACCTCGTCGTCCTGCGTCTTAGCGACCTCGACGAGCATCTTCGCCGTCGGGTGTTCGATCTCGATTTCCTTGAGGATCGTGACCCCATCGTTCGTAATCGTCACGTCGCCGAGAGAGTCGACGAGCATCTTGTCCATGCCTTTCGGGCCAAGGGTCGACTTGACCGCATCGGCGACCGCGCGGGCGGCGGCGATGTTGTTCGACACTGCGCCCTTGCCCTTCTCCCGTTCCGTCCCTTCCTTCAAGATGATGATTGGCTGACCGCCCATCATTTGGATTCCCGCGGGTCTATGCGAGGGCTTCTATATGAGCGTTGCCCTTGAGTGGTTCCGTTGCGTTGTTCTTGGCGCCCCCGGGGGGCGGGTGAGAGTGGCTCGCGATGGTCTTAGGGAACCGAGGTGGGGCTTACCGGAACAAGATCTCAGTCCTGAGCGCCTTCCCATCGAAGTGTACTATCATTTTCTTCGTTTTCAGCTGACGCCAAGTCCACTCGGCGACTTCCTTTGGCTCACAGACCTTGAAGTTGCGTCTGTCAACAATAATCTCTTGGATGATATGCCGGCGCTCATATCTCACCGGCGACTCTGGAAGGTCTATGGTTACTCCTCGCCAAGAATCCAGATCCTCAGTTTGTCTCCTTCCCTGTGAACCGCGTACTCTTGTCCGGACGTGTCACGAAAGAGGGATAGCGTGTCTTCTGACATCTCTTCGGGCACGAGCCGGAAGAGCGGTTCTCTCAGCTGGGACATGCGCATTACACCCTGCTCGAAGGTCTTGATCCATTGGGTGAGGCTTCTAAAGGGATTAAAACGAAATGGGGTTCCGATCTCTCGTCCGATGCCTGTTAAAACCTGACCGCCTGGTATCAGTCCATGACTCACGGTTTTCCGCCCTCCGCTTCCTGGATTAGTGAACGATACCTCTTCAGCACGTTCTCGATGTTCTGCGAGAACAGCTCCTTGTCCTCCGAACTGGCCGTGAGGATGTCCCCGCCCCGTGTTAGAATAGGACTTACGTCCATGATGAACTTTATGAAACGACCGGCTTGCTCGTCGGGAATCCTCGAAAGGAAGCCCGCGAGGGCATTCGGATCATTGAGCTTCGTCAGTACGTCCGACTTGAGTCCCGTTTCGGCCTCGAGCGTCGCCATGTCCCGTGCCAACCCTCCGAAAATCTTGACGAGTCCGTACATGAAAAGAATCAGCTTGCGAGAGTCAGGCTCTCCGACCTTCGGTTCTGGCATGGGCGGCCCGTTCACGGATGGACACCAACGGCTAAAGCCTTTCTCAACCCGACGTTCTGTGGTGGATGGTTTCTGGCGAAGGGTTCCGTTTCGACGTTGTTGACGCGCCTTCCGGTAGGTTTATCCCTTATGCCCGGTTATGCCCAGATAGTCCAGCGGCTGTAACCCTCCACGACGTGGCTGGGGGTCGCGGACGAGAAGGCAAAGCGTGTTTACGAGTAGCGGCGCCCTCACCGAGGCGGCCTCACTGTCCTCCGGCTTTGGACCCTCCACAGCAGTGGTTGGGGGCGGGAGGACGATGTGAGACCATGGAAAGCCAAACAAGGCGAAAGGCGGTGGCCCCCGCCGAAGAGAAAGGGGTCGAAGGCGTGAACACTCGGCAGGCAGTCCGGGAGATCCGGAAGCTTGCCCTAGAGTACGAGCAGCACGGGAACCGGTTCTACGTCACGGTGTGGACGGGCACCGAGTTGGCGAAGAGCACGACGGTGCCGGTCTTCGACAGCAGGAAAGAAGACGGGTACCAGCGGCTCCCCAAGAAGCAGCGCGTACACAGGGCGGCCAAGTACCTCCTTTCGGGAGGGAAGTTCCCGGGGGCCATCCTCCTGAGCATCAGGGGTCCGGACCGTGAGAAGATCTCCGTGCGCCCGATCCAGGATGTCCCGGGGAACGGGTTCTACCGGCTCGTCGAACTAACCATTCCGGCGGGGGTCATGATCTACCTCGTCGATGGACAGCACCGGAAGTACGCCCTCGTCGAGGGGATCGACCAGGGGAGCCACCTCGAGAACTTCGGGCTCGCCTCGGTCATTTTTCTTTCCGAGGACGAGGTCGACGAGGCCCAACAGTTCCGGACCGTCCACAAGGAGCAAAAGAACGTCCCCACGGACCTCGTGGACCGGATCCTGCTCCGCGAAGTGGAGACGGATCGGGTGAACCCGATCGCCCTCCGGCAAGCCGGCGAGTACAAGAAGCTCCGGGAGTGGACCGCGATCCGCGTCACGCGCCTCCTGGACGAGCTGCAGGGGAGCCCGTGGCATGGCCGGATCAAGCCTCCGAACGCGGGGATGTTGGCCGAGGAGGCCAAGGCCAAGGGCGACGAGGCCCCGGACTGGGACGTGACGGAGAACAGCGTCAAGACGTCGCTTACACCCGTCATCGAGTTGCTCGACGGATGGGAGCCAGAAGCAATCGCGAACATGCTCGTCGCGTACTGGCAAGCGGTCGTCGAGGTGTGCGCACAGGCCTGGGCGAACAAGGAGGCCTATCTGTACATGCACAACACGAAGGGGATCTACGTCCTCCACTCGTTCTTCCCGGCGTGCTTCGCGCACTCCGTGAAGCTATCGGGTGGGCCGTCGAAGGACAACTTCGCCTCCGTGCTCTCGGATGCGGGCTTGGACGACGAGTTCTTCGCCCGTGGAGGGGAGCTCGAGGGGGTCGGAGGTTGGGGCGGGTTCAAGACGAAGGCGCAGGAACTCGTGTCGAACCTAGCCGAGACGTAGCCACCGGATGAGGGGGCCCGCGCCCCCACTCTCTTTTTTTCAGCGACCCGCCTAGCCTCAGTCCTCGTCGTCGTCCTCCGACACGTCGAGAACCATCTGCTCCCCGGGGATCTCCCTCACTCTCTCGCGGACCTTCACGTTGCTGATGATGAGGACATCCGGTACGGCGTCTGTGCCCATTTCTCGGCTGGCCAAGGAATTCTTTCTCCATTGGTCGACGGTCAGCGGTCGAAGGTAGTAGTTGAACCGTGACCCGACGTACAGCCAGAGCTGACGCTTGCTCCACTCCGCGTGCCTCAACGCCTCCAGGAAATCATCCCGTTTCATGACGGAGACCGTCGGCCCAATCCCGAAGGTCGAGAGCGGTGCTTCCTTGGACGCCTCGAGGATGGAATCAAGAAGGCCATCGTCAAATGTGGCCCCCCGATTCATCACGAAGAAGAGATCAAGGACGGACCGGCGCTTGCTCCCGCGGGAAGCTCGCCTGTAGCCCCGGTGCGAAATGGCGAATACGGATCCCACGCCGTCCTCACTCAGGCTTGCCAGGCCACGTCGCTTCGCGGTCTCTCGCGCCAAGAGGTAGGCGTACTTCAGCTTGCGAAGGGCCTGGATTCGACGAGAAAGGGTTCGCTTCCACCCGTCCTGGGATTGCTTTGCTTCAAGGCGCTTCTGCCACAATCGCTGGACTTCCGGCAGAACCTTCTTGGGGAAATTGGCCACGAACTCCTCATTGAGTTCCAGGCCGATCGCCTTCCGATCCATGCAATCTGCTTGGGCCACAACAATCCCGGTTCCGGCGAAGCAGTCGAGGACAATATCACCGGGGTCCGTCGTTAGCTCGATGATGCGCTCAGCGAGGGCTGGAGGAAAAGGGCAGTAGTGTCGAAGGAATCCGTTGCTCCAGGAGCCCTGCGTCGGGATTGGCACACGCCACACGTTTCCCGGATCTTTTCCCTGCGGATTGTAACGTTCTGGGTACTTCACCCACCATCGCTTGAGATCGACCGGTTCCCGGATTCGATTGACGAAATACTTGAAGGTCGCGCCTTTTGAGAAGAACAGAACGTACTCGAAAGCGTCGCGGAACATGCCCTTGGCCGACCACGGGAGCGTCTTCGTCTTGTCCCATATGACGACATCCTGAAGCTTCCAGCCCAGACCCTTCAACCGGTTGGCCAGATCGAACGGCAGCGGCAAGAGCTCCCCGCTTCGTTTAACGGAGTCGGCAACGATCCACAGGGAACCGCTCTGCTTGGTAACCTTCAGAACGTCCGCGAATACCCGTTGAAGCGCGGAGAGATATTCCTCGTAGCTCGACTCCCTCCCGATCTGCTGAGGGAATCCCCAATCCTTCTGACCCCAATAGGGGGGCGAGGTCAGTGTCAAGGTGACGCTATCTGGTTCCACGGCTTCGGAGAGGCGGCGTGCATCCTGCCAGAGAAATTTATATGACTGCTCGCTCATCTTCTCGACCTCACCTGCTTTTTCCCGGTCGGATTCGGGACTTTCCGAAGGCAGGACGGGCACGAAACGTTGAGAAGATCGGACTTCGTCGTCCATTGGTGGCCACAGTGTGGGCACTTGAGCGTGGTCATGGTCGGACGGGATGCTGGTAGTAGTAGCAGTAGTAGCCATCCGTTTAATGGGGAAAACCCTTTCTATGGCTCGCCTGCCTTTGTGTTCGCCAGTCAAGAGATCGTGCATGTCGGCGTCTTCGGATCTTGGTGTCAGATGCATCCCGCCGGACTCCAAAGGCGACTCCTTCCGGGATAAAGTCGGTGCGGCGCCGTAGCATACATGCATGCTACGTGAGTCCTCGTCGCTCCTTCCAGTACGTCGCCCATCGGATCAGGTCGCCCCACCCATCGTCGAACGGCAGTCGGATCCCGGCAGCTATGGCTGGCGTGCCGCCGTCCAGCGATTCGTGGCCCCGAAGGAAATCGTATTGCACGACGAAGGCGTGGCTGAACGCCTCCGCCCCGGCGGGGGTCTGGAAGCCGCGCATTGTCTTCACGCGGTCCTTGAATGTCCCATTCAGCCGCTCGATGAGATTGTTGTTCGGGCCGCTCCGGAAGTGAATCCGATTCAAGTGGAGTCGCCCCGTTGTGTTCGCGTAGAAGTTCCTTCGGACGCCTTCGCGGTAGGCGGCCAAGCGGTCCGTCACGATCCGTTCGGGCCGCGTTAGGGAAACGGCCTTCGCCTCCCGGAACAGGCGAACGGCGTGTTCGTCCTTCCGGCCCCACTCCGTCACGGAACTCGATGCGATAAACCGCGTCCCCGCGTCCTCCGTGAACCACGTCCACATGTCCACTCCCGCGACCTTGATCGCGGTCTCGTCGGCGTGCCACGTCGTGCTTAGGTCCGCTCGGAACGAGGACGTGTACTCGCGGACCAGCGGCGCGTACTTCCGGAGCCACCGCCAGATTGTCGACTTGTCCCGCCGGGGGTAGAGGTTGCGCCCCGTCCGCTTGTGGCTCAGGCCGTCCACATACAGACGAAGCGCGGAGGCGATCACACGGGTCGGCGTCCGCATCTTCGGAAGCCGTCCGTTGTCCTCGAACGTATGGTGACAGTCTTTGCATCGGAGCACCTGCACGCCGCGCTTCCGGCCGTACTTCGTCACATGGTTCGAGGCACAGTACTTGCATTTGCCCTTCCTCTCGGCAACTTGATACGCGAGCTGTTCCTTACTGATCGTCCGGGGTTCGTCGGACACAACGACGAGCCTCCCAGCCAAGCGGTGTTCACAGCACCGCTTGGCTCCACTTTCTCCATAGGAACAGAGGCTAATCTGTGTGACAGCAGGGGGTGAGCGAACCTCCTCGGGAACGAGGAAAACCCGCCATTTATCGCGCGTACGGCGCGTCCCTGGGCGATCTGAAACACTTTCACTCGGGAGGCTAGTCTGACGGTGCCGACGGTGGACGTGCCGACGCGCGTTCTGGCCCAATCCCGGGGCTTCCTACCCACGCCCGGGATGGCTACGCCTGGGTCGGTTTCCACCAGATTCTCACCCGGAACGAATCCGGGTGTCCATGCGCTCCATCCCTCTTGGCGAGGGCAGTTCTCCCATCCGGGTTTGTGAGCGGTGGTCGGAGGTTGGACCAACTCTTTATAGATTGCGGGGGCCGGGGCGGGACTCACAAGCCCAGAGGTCATGCGCCTCAGAACGCTACCCTCCCCGACCCTTTCCGCCAAGAATAATGCAACGGAATCCCCTTGAGTCACTTCCCGGTGGAGGTCTCGGCGAGGTGGCGTCGGGCGGATAGCGAACCCACGCTTCCGATTCGGAACGCCTCGTGCTCGTGGGTCTCCGTCATCGCGGTTTCTTCGGAGTCCTTGAGGGGACCTGTGTCCGCCGCCCGATCCCTTGGGATGGCGTCGCAACTGATAAGGCGGGTTTCCTCGTTGTCTCGCGTCCTCATGGGGCCACCGTGCCGCTACTGCAACCAAATCAAGGCCCACTCGCGCGCCTACCGACCCCGGTCTGCCTCGCACGCCGTAGCCACGCCATTTCCGCGATGCGACTGGCATTGGAGGTTCGTGTGCGCCGTGTGTGGCAAGTCGCGCCACTTCCACGGCATCGCGTATTGTGGACGAGAGCAGCGGTTCTTTTGCCTCTACTGCGCGCCCGAGCACCGCGCACCGCGGAAGCCCTTCTGGGGCTGGTCGTACCACTACCGTCTGCGCTGCCCATGGCGGTCCGAATGGCACGCAGCACTCGATCGGCTGGAGTACGAGCGCAGACACCCATGGCAGGTGAAGCGATCGTGGCAGCGCGCGAGGCGCGGCATGAGTGAGGATGAGAACATCCAGGCCAGCTGGTCGTTTCGCGTCCAAGCGCTCGAGGACGTCACAGAGGAGGACTCGCGGAAAGGCTGGGACTCGGTCGCGGAGTGGTGGATTTCGCGGTATACCGAGAGAGGCGACGTGAACCGGGAATGGGTGATCGACCCCGCTCTGTTCCGCCTCCTGGGCGACGTGCGAGGCAGACGAATCTTGGACGCGGGCTGCGGCACCGGTTACCTAGCCCGCATCCTCGCCGCGAAGGGCGCGATTGTGGTCGGTGTCGATCTCTCTCCGAAGCTCCTCGCGGCGGCTCGAAAGCAAGAGGCTCTGGAGCCTCTCGGCGTCGAGTACGAGGAAGCGGATCTCGCGGATCTTTCGCGTTTCGGCGACGGGACGTTCGATGTGGTGGTGTCGAACGTCGTGATGCAGGATGTCCTCCGATACCGCGAAGCGTTCCGGGAACTCCGTCGGATCATCCGGCCCGGGGGACAGCTCCTGTTCAGCGTCACCCATCCGTGTTTCGAGCGCCCCATCCCCGGATCGTGGCTTCGGGAGCCCCCGGATACGGAGCGAGTCGAAGAGTGGCGGGGCCTGCTAGTCGATAGATACTACGACCGAGTCGCAGTCTGGTGGGGACCCGCGGGCAAGGAGACCGCGGTCGGCTTCCACCGCACCTTGGAGGATTACGTCACCGCGTTGCACGACGCGGGATTCTTCGTGGTACGGATGGAGGAACCCGTGCCCAGCGAGGATGCACTGCAACGCATGTACCGCGAGTTCGCAGACTACTCACGTGTGCCACTGTTCCTGATCATCGAAGCGATTTGCTTGGCGGCTTGAACCGATGGACCCGGCTCAAATCGTTGTGCGCGGAACTTTATATCCCACCGTTTTCCTAGCTCCCTTAGGAGTAAAGTCGATGGCAGACAAGCCAATTCATGTAACCGATGCTGAGTTCGAGAAGGCCATCAACGAGCATCCCTACGTCGTCGTCGATTTTTGGGCGGAGTGGTGCGCCCCGTGCCGCGCGATCGAACCCATCGTCGAGGACCTCGCGAAACGGTATGCGGACAAGGTGACCTTCGTCAAGGTGAACACCGACGAGAACCCGAGGACGCCGCAGCAGTTCATGGTGATGGGCATCCCGACGATCCTGTTCTTCAAGAACGGAAAGCTCGTCGACCAGGTCGTCGGCGCGATGCCGCGCGGGCCGTTCGAGGAACGTGTCAAGAAGCACCTCGCATGACGACAGCTAGAAATAGGCATCCGTTCCTTCGAGGACGGGACACCATGAGCAGCCTCATCGAAATGCTCGCGAGCAAGAAGAAAGCCCCCTTGGTCGCTCCCGAGTCGACCGTGATCCTGCCGGTGCTGCAGAAGGAGCACGAGGGCTCCTGCGGCGAGGGCTGCGGCTGCGCGAACGGCGGCGAGGAAGGCGGCTGCTGCGGCGGCTGAGCCGACGCCGGCGACCTGTTCCGACGTTTGAGAATCATCGCGGATAATCGTCTCGTCCCGCTTATATACCGTCGAACGCCTCAATTCCTCCGCACAGAGGAGGAAGCGAATACGGACCCCTTGGAAGCGTCGAGACTCGTGACTGACGAGTACTCGGCGAAGATCCTCGTGGCGACCTTCAAGAAATCGAGGTCGGCCATCGATCTCAGCCGCGAATACGGCATCCCAATCGCCGCGTGCTACCGTCGCATCCACGCCCTCGAGCGCGCGGGCCTCATCCGGTGCACGGAGCGGGCGCTGACGCAGAAGGGCAAGCGCATCTCCCTCTACATGTCCCAGCTCAAGAACGCGTACATCTTCTTCGAGAACGGCCGCCTGCGGGTACGATTCCAGCTCGCGACCGGAATCACGAAGGACTTCGGCGGCGACTGGAACGCCGTGGACGTCGTCGAGCCGATCTTGCCAACCCGATAACCCCTCCTCCACAACCCACAGGCAGGACCGAGAACCCCTCGTCCTGCCTCTTTTATTCCGCGATGGGGAGCGGTGAGTTCGGGCGGACGATATGACGTTCGCCGACGCGTTGACAAACACCGCCAAGCGCCCATCTGTCTGACGCACGATCGTGGGTCTCAGAACTGAGACCGTTGACAAATTTCTCTTATATGACGGGCCGAAATTGCCTCAGTCGCGATGGACCGGGAGCGCATGAAGTACCTGTTCAAAGAGGTGCTCGGCGTCGACGTCGACGAGGTCGTGAGGAAGGTCGTCGCGACGATCGCCATCGAGCGAGCGAAACAAGCGCAGAAGAACACACAGGACTGGAAGCGGTACATGGAAGCGGAAGGGGGAATCGTCATCCTCCCCTCGAACGTCACCCAGTTGGGGCGGAAGGATCCGAGGAAGTGAGTCGCGCCGCACGCCGATCGGCGGCTCTCGACCCGCCGACCTCGCGCGGTCGGATATCCTTTAAATTGGCCCCATGAATATGGGGCTCGATGTCGGGATTCCAAGGGAGGGACATCGTGTCCATCCGCGACCTCTCGCGGGCGGACATCCAGCTCGTCTTGCGCACCGCCCGGAAGATGGTGCCAATCGCCACCGGGGAGAAACGGTCGCGGTCCCTCGACGGCAAGATCCTATCGACGTTGTTCTATGAGCCGTCGACCCGCACGCGGCTCTCGTTCGAGAGTGCGATGGCCCGCCTCGGCGGCCGGGTCGTCGGGTTCAGCAGCGCCGAGGGCACGTCCGTCCAGAAGGGCGAGACCCTCGCGGATACGGTCCGGATGGTCGAGGCGTACAGCGACGCGATTGTCCTCCGGCACCCCCAGGAGGGCGCGGCTCGTCTCGCGGCCGAGTTCACGGACAAGCCGGTGATCAACGCCGGCGACGGCGCCGGCCAGCATCCGACCCAGACGCTCCTGGACCTCTACACGATTTGGGATGAGAAAGGGGCGTTCGAGGGCCTTCGGGTCGCGCTCGTGGGCGACCTGAGGTACGGCCGCACGGTGCACTCGCTCACGTCCGCCCTCGCGGAACTCGGCGCGCAGCTGATCTTCGTGAGCCCGCCGACGCTCGAGATGCCTCGGGAGATCCTCGAGCACATGAAAGCGGAGAGCTTGTCCTTTCGCGTTGCGCACCGACTCGAGGACGTGATTCGTGAGGCCGACGTCCTGTACGTCACGCGGATCCAGAAGGAGCGGTTCCCCGATCCACAGGAGTACGAGGAGGTCGCGGGCTCGTACCGCATCGACGCGGCCTTGTTGCGGGACGCGAAGCGGGAGCTCATCATCATGCATCCACTCCCGCGGACGACGGAGATCGCCCCGGAGGTCGATCGGACGAAACACGCGGTGTACTTCAAGCAGGCCTTCAACGGCGTGCCCGTGCGCATGGCCCTCCTCGACCTCATCCTCGGAGGCGGCGAGTGAGGGAGCTTCGCGTCACCCCGATCAAGAACGGGACCGTGATCGATCACATTCCCGCCGGCATGGCCCTGAAGGTCCTGAAGATCCTCGGCATCGGCGACGCCGTCACGTCGACCGTGACGGTGGCGATGCACGTGCCGAGTCAGGCAATGGGGTGGAAGGACATCGTGAAGGTCGAGGACCGCGAGCTCGGACCCCGGGAGATCGACAAGATCGCCCTCATCGCGCCCTCCGCGACGGTGAACGTGATCCGCAACTACAACGTGGCCGAGAAGCGGCCCGTGACGCCCCCTGACCGCGCGGTCGGCATCCTGCGGTGCGCGAACCCGAACTGCATTTCGAACGGCCGGGAGCCCGTGGAGTCGGAGTTCGTCGTTCGGTCCAAGAGCCCGCTCCGCGTCGTGTGCAAGTATTGCGACCGGGAGCTCGAGGACATCGTCGCGCACATCCTCTGATGGTGTGCTACCTCAGGTCGCCCACGGCTCTCTCCCGACGATCGATTCGGTGGCGGACCATATCAGATCGAAGACGAACGTGTGACCGGTGGGCAACGGCACGCCGTTGCCCACGATGGCGAAAACATCGCCGCGGTTCACCGTCCCATCTCCGTCGACGTCCGTCCAGGTGACCCGCAGGGTCGTCGAGCCGATCGCGATCGGTGTCGCATCCCCGCTCGCCCCCAACGGACGGCTCGTCCCTGTGACTGAGTCGATCTGCAGGTTGAAGGCGTATAGGGACGGCGGCCGTTGTTCGCTTGCCGCTCCGACGGCAAAGCTCACGTTCCCGTTCGATGTCTGGAGATTCGCGAAGCGATGGCCGGCCTGGGCGGAGTCCCGAGAAAGGTCCCGAACAGCGACACGACCGCGAAGATGATGAGCGCGACGAGCGCGATCGCCACGATGATGAGGACCAGGATCGTCCGGACCAGGGCCTTCTGCCCATGCGGCGGCGGAACCGGGTATCCGGGCGGGCCATACGGACCGTGTGGCGGCCCCGGACTCGGGGGCGGAAACGGAGGTTGCGCCACCTCTCGGCAATGTGCCTCGGACGTCAAATAGACGTCCCCTCTGGCGGAAATCTTGGCGGACCGAAGATTTTAAGTGCGCCGCTTCGGATACACGCCGCCAGAAGGGATGGTGAGTCTCTGCTCGAAGAGATCTCCGAAATTATTGGGCTCCAGGTCTACACGCACAACGGCGTGTTCCTCGGGAACGTGAACAACCTCGTCGTCGACGTGGACAATGGCGCGGTCGACGGAATCTTCATCGGCGAGACGAACCCGCTCCTCGTCGAGGGGAGCCGGGCGGTGAGCGTGCCGTTCCGGTGGGTCCAGAGCGTGGGGGACATCGTCGTCCTGCGGTATTTCCCGAAACGCGTCTCGCTCCGAAAGGGCGCCGCCCCGGCGATCCCTGCCCCGGCCAAGTAGAGACCGCACGCCGATATTCTTATTCGGCCGGGCTCATTAGCTGACGGCGTGGCTCGCCCGAAGCCGTCGATCCTCGTCTCTCCGGACGCGCGGTTCGAGGTGCTCGAGATCCGGCGTCTTCGCGGTCACGAACAGATTCGACGCGCGCTCCTCAAAGAGCTCACGGAGCGGATTCAGCGGGACGGCTACATCAAGAGGCCGATTCTCGTAGCGGACCGCCACTTCGTGATCTTGGACGGCCACCATCGCGTCGAGGCGTTGCGCGCGCTCGGTTGCAACCGCATCCCCGCGTACGTCGTCGACTATTTCTCGGCGATCGTGAACCTAGGCACGTGGCCCGATGCGGTCGTGGCCACGGTCACGAAGGACGAGGTGATCCGCCGTGGGCTGAGAGACGATCGCTTCCCCCCGAAGACGACGCGTCACACGGTGCGGGTCGAACTCGAGGACCGACCGACGGACCTCGAGGATCTGGTGTGATCACGGTCCGGCCGGGGGCGGCGGGTTCCCCGGAGGAGGAGCGGGGCGTCGGAGCCGGCGTCGCACCAAGAACACGACGACGATGGACGCCGCCGCCGCGACGACGACCACAATCGCCCAGTCCGAGGTCGTGAGGCCGAAGAATCGCGGGGGTTCGAGCGCCTGGTACCGATACGACATGAGTTCGCTCGTCGCGATGGGCTCCGTCCCGGTCCCGTTATACGCCTCGGTCCGCACGTCGTTCCCCGCGGCGGGAGCGAAGAACCGGAGGCGGGACGTGCCGTCCGGGAAGTCCTCGCGGATCCGGAACGCGTCGAAATGCCCCGCGGGGGTGTCCACGGTCGCTGGGGCCTCGAGGGTGTACGTGACGTTCGTCCACGCAAGTCCCGCGGAGTCGATCGGCGGCGTCGGGAATCCTATCGAGATGCCAAAGTGCTCCGAGAAATTCAGTTCGCTCCGGACGACGGCCGTCGCGCCGACCGAGAGCGGGAAGAGCCACGTATCCTCCACGAGGCGGAAGACGCTCGTGTTCTGGACCCGGAGGTGGAACGGGAGCAGGTAAGGGGCTACGTAGACCGTCCCGTTCGCCTCGAGATCGAGGGTGCTGTTGACCGTCTTCATCCCCCGGCTCTCGATCGTTTCCTCCGCCGTCAGGACCCATGTGCCGGAGGCGGGTGCGCTGATGAAGCTAGTCGTGAGACGTCCCGAGGCGGTGCCCGAGCCGTTCACCTCAACCCGGTACGCGTCGTACGGTGTGCCTTCGACCACGAACGTACCATGGTCCGTCACCCTCTCGGTTACTTGCCCATCGAGGAAGAAGTTGGCCGCAAGCGTGGTGTTCGTGCGGTAGGTCCACGTATCGCCGGGCGTGAGGACGGGCGCGTCGACGCTCGCATTCGGTGCGGCGACCGGAGAGAGCGACAGGACGAAGAGGAGCAGGCCCGCGATCGCGGCGAGAGCGCGCACGCTCGTCCATTCGGCTGGACTCGATTAAGGTTATTGGTTCAGCGCCCGGATTCGAGGGTCCGGCCCTTCGAGCCCGGGCGGATTCGGAGGCGCCCGCCGAACTCACGGTGGAGGGCCGCTCCTCCGAGGAGGCGATCCAGGAAGACGGCCAGCGCGGCGACCTCGGAGTGCGGCTGGTTGCCCACCGCCACGTTCGCGTCGACGAGGCGGTACACGTCCCCGGGGACTTTCTCCGCGCCGACGACGACGAGGACATCGTCGGTCGAGATTCGTGGCAGGCTCTCGTACAATTCCATCCCGTACATCGTGAGCTGGACCGTCGTCCCCGCCCAATCCCGTAGGACCCGGCGCCACGGGACGCCCGTCTCGACGCGGAACGAGCCGCCGAATCGCCGCACGACGTCCCGGACCGTCCGCTCCAGCCTCGGGTCTTTCGTCGACACCAGGACCGCGTCCGCCCCAAACGCGCGGGCGGTCAGCGCGACGTGGGTCGTCACGCGCCTGTCTCGGCCGGGCCGGTGGCCCAAGCGGAGGACCGTGATCACGTCATTCCTCGAATCGGATGATCCGGTGGCCTCGGAAGTCGAGGCGAGGCGAGCGCTTCACCAACGCCTTGAGTTTCGTCTGCGTCACCTGGAGTTTGTCGGCCACGTCCCCGGAGAACTTGCCCTCGGGGCCGACCATCTCGAAGATCTGGGCCTCGATCGCCTCGTACGCCGGTTCGGGCATCATCGCCGCGTGCAAGACGTCGGAGATTTCCTGGATCGGGGCGGTCGCGTTGATGTGGAACGACGAGTAAAACGCGTGGTAGGCCTTCTCGGGCGACGCGGTCGACCCGGTCTGCCATTTCGTCTCGACGAGCTTCATCTTCTCGAAGAATCGGAGGGCATCCGCACCCGGGGCGCCGAACTTCTCCTCAATCTCGCGCGCGCTCTTCCAGCCCGCGGAAACCTCCTTGAACACTTCGCTCTTGACGTCGCTGTCGACCGCGCGAAGGATCGGCACGAGCTCCGCGACCTCGCTCACAACCTTGATGCGATTCAACCGAACCGACGCGCGATAACCCGGTGTGGCGTTATAAGTTTTAAACCCCTGAGGCCACTGGACGGTACCGTTAAATGGGGGACACTGTTGCCCCCGGTCCCCCCCCGGCGCCCGCGACCCGCACGCCGTACGCGATCCTCGGCGACGTCACGCCCGGACCGCCGAAGACCAAGCGGTGCCGGGGTTGCCCCGCCTCGATACCGACCGATTCGCCAAGTGGCCTCTTTGCTCTCTGCAGGAGCATGGTGCGCGAGGGCGGCGGCACCGGGCTCGGGTTCTGACCGAGCCTACTCCTTCGTCTCCGTCGTGATCGTATACGTGTACCCCCATCGCCAGCCAGCTCCGCCCGGCCCCCCGACGCAGCCGTGCGCGAGCTTGTCCTTCTCCCACGCGCGGGCCTCCTTCTCCGTCGTGAACACCCGTTGTTGCCAGTCGCGCGGCATCCCGTGCTCCCGGGCCCTCTGCTGCGGATCGTCCGTGAGTCCGGCGTACGTCCTTCCAAGATTCGGCCTCGCCAATCAGGCACCCTCCGAGCCAAGCCCCATCGGCTCGGGGCACCTTAGAACTTCTCCAGGCCACGACAATATCGGCGATCCGTCGCCTCTGATTTCGTCCACT
Source organism: Thermoplasmata archaeon (assembly GCA_036395115.1). NCBI lineage: Archaea > Methanobacteriati > Thermoplasmatota > Thermoplasmata > Thermoplasmata archaeon. Next base: position 77,978 of record DASWDU010000034.1, read on the forward strand.
CAAGGCTTCAGGGCTTTACGGACTGCGGCGGCTTGCCTCAGAAGGGCGTCGTGTTTCTCATCCAGGACACGTACCACTTCGAGACCTTGCTTCACCAAGGAGTGGGTGGTGCAGACGTCGTACATGCCCTCGAGCGTCTTCGGATCGTTCGCTTGAAGAAAGGCTACGGCCTTGTCGACATAGAAGAGATGAGCGGCCGGGGAATCGACGACCTCTTGCCATGCGGTAGGGCGGTCGTCCAGATGACGAAGAAGGTGCGGATAACTTTCGCGGAGAAGGGTTTCAGTGAGCACCGCGTAGTTGCTTGGCAAACCCACCTTATCGCCGGCGATTTGGCTCTGAGAGACATACCTCGGTCCGATTCGCTCGTTGAACGCCTGAAGCAATCCCGCCTCGCGGACATCCACGATGTGCTGGGTCAGCTTGCGTAGCGCCTCCTGGAACTCGACTGTCGAAGTTCGGAACGCTTCGCAGACGGCTTTCTTCCTTCCTCTCAGCCTATCCCAATCCGACGGAGGAATAGAGGACCAAGGTCCGTACGCCAATACCTGTTCAGGCTCGTGCGATCCGAGACCAACCGCATAGTCGTAGACCGGATTGAGCACCTTTTTCCTGAGTTCGCGTCGATGAGGCGAGCGCAGCGCGAGCACCGCGGCTGCGGCGCTGACCAGCCCTCCGGCTCCGACGAGGTAGGGCCAAATCGAAACGAGGAAAGAAGCAAGGTCGTCGGCCATTCCAGCGGTCCGAGAAGCTCGGGGGGCTTCAAGTTAGCTTGCGCTGAGTATCTGGACGCGGTGGCACGGAGGCGGTCCGAAGACCAGCAGGCCGCGATCCTTCAGGTACCTGGGAAACGCCGGAACGGCTCGTTCGCAGACAACGCAAACGTAAACGCCGGAGTAGTCCCCCATAGGACGAAGGTACATTCGGTCGGATAGAAAAAGACGCCGCCCCGTGGGGAGCGGCGTTGTGGAGGGATGTCGGAGGGGACGTAGATAGCGGCGGCGTCGAGACGTCCGCGCAAGGCGGGGTAGCTTAATGGTCGGCACGATAATTCGAGTCTTCATGTTGCGAGCGGACGACACCGGTGTGTTTCTCCCGTCGCGCGCGATCTTCTTCTTGGTGCTGCTGGTTCTGGTTATTTACGCGGCTTTTCAATGGCAGACGGGCTGCGCTGGAACTTCGCTCATCCTCTTTGGCATTGTTGCGCTCCTACTCGGGTTTCAAGGTGGCAGAGTTCTCGGTGTCAGGCTGGTTGCCAGTTCCGCAATCCTCGGTACACTGATTCTGGCCGCAGGGGGATATGTCTTCTTGTTCGTGACCCACTGCTAAGGAGGCAAGATAACGGTCTCGCCGACGGACACGGACGCGCTGACCATAGCCTCGGCGTTTCTCGTCGCATCGCTGTCAATAATGATCGTGATATACACGTTTCAATGGAACTACTTTAACGCTAAAGGGAAAGGTGGGTCCCGAACACTCGCCATTCACCTCAAGGATCAGGCGAAGGACGAGACGTCCGGCGCGTTTTCGCTCGAGATTCTGTACATCTTCGTGGCCATGAGCGGTCTCTTTGTGAATGTCGCCGCACTCTACGGCGCCGCGTCTGCAGGGGGTGCGTTGCAAGTTAGCTTACTTGTGGGCGGCTTGTTTTTCGTTCTGGTTTATCGGGAGGTCCTTACATCCATGCGTCACATTGCGAATCGTCAGTATGCGAAACCGCTCTGGCGCCCGCTTCGTTTACGACCTGCCACAAAATGGTGGAAGCTGACGCGGAGGTGGGAGCTCTGGCTCTTGGGGCGTCGCATAAAACAACTATCGGAGGACAGCGGTTCCCCGCTTCTGAGCGTTCCGGCGGTTGTCCGCTTAGTCCGAAAGAAACTCGCCGGGGTCCAATCATACTTTGAGAAGGGAAAAGTCCGCATCATTAACCTGGCGAAGCGCGTTTTGCGATACCTGACGAGACCATGAGAACAATCCGGTGGCAGGGCCCCGCGGCGTTCCGGCCTTGCGGCGCTTGCGGGGACGCCCTCGTCCAGCATACGGCCGACCGACTCGGCTCAAATACTGCGCGAGGTGCGGGATGACGGAGTGCGCCTCCCGAGGACGAGTGGTTTTCGGGTCGCCGAACCACCGCGCGACAAGCTGGTGAGCACGTCGACGGCGGGCTCGGCGGCTATCCCCCCACTCACTTCTTCTTCGAGACCCAGACGCCGACGGCCTTCTTCCCCTTGCGCATCTCCTCCACGGTGAGGTCCCGACGAGTCAGCTATTAGAGCTAACGATACTGGAATCGTTATAAGTAGTATTTCGATCGCTGAAAGAATTTAGGTGCCACCACGAAATCAGCGGAACGACCACCGCTTCGTCTCGATGTTTGCGCACGGTGTCTCCCGCGGATCCGAGTCGAGGCGCCCTCGGAACGTTTATGCGAAAGCGGGCGTTCGTGAGACGACGCCATGAAGGTGAAAGACCTGCGGCCGGAGAGCAAGGTCGACACGATCGACCTCGTGATTCGGGAGAAAGGGGCCGCACGGGAGTTCGCGAGCCGGACCGGGTCGACGGGCCGAGTGTGCGACGCGAAAGCCGTGGACGATGAAGGGACGGAGGTGTCGGTGAGCCTCTGGAACGAGGACATCGAACGCGTGCAGGCGAACGACCGGATTCGCATCACGAACGGGTGGGTGCGGGAGTGGCGCGGGAACATGCAGGTCAGCGCCGGCCGCTACGGGAAGCTCGAGGTCTTACAGTGAGGCAGCCGTTGGCACGACGGCGTATGCGAGGGCGAGCACCGCCATCGGCACGACCTGCATGAGCAGGTCATCGTCCACCTGAGGGATTTTCGGACCCTCCATGAGCGTCGCAGCCGCGGTGGCGAGCGCCGCGAAGAGGAACCGAGCGGACCAGGAAGGAACGCCGCCCAGGGCGGCCTCCGCGGCGAGGAACAGCGCGAAGTACGCGGCGACCACGAGCCCGCGGGGCCATTTCCTCTTGCGCGAGAATGCGGCCAGTGGATCGATCCACGCCATCCCGAGGAACACCGGGACCACGATGTTCGGCTCTCGGACGACGAACAAGCCGAAGGCGAGCCCGAGCGCGCCCTGTGCGTACGCCGAGACGCGCTGTCCCTCGTACGGCCGAAGCCCGAGCAACGGGATGCCGAGCGCCATCCGCGCGATCTCGATGCACGCCGCGGTCCCGAGGAAGAGCAGGGTGATCGCCGTCCGCGAGATGCCGCCGGGCAGCGTCTCCGGGATCAGGTAGAAGGCGAGGAAGACCGGCGAGACGATGTGCACCGCCCGGCGAACGGCGGAGCTTCCGTCCATGGTCCCGACCGCGCGGCATTCACCCGCCGAACTCCACGCCGCGCCGCCTCAATGCCGTCGGCCATCATATACGTTGTCGCGTCGAACGGTTCTTTAAGGGCTGGCGCTTCCACCCGATGATGCGGCTCGTGCTCTTCGTATGCGTCGAGAACACGTTCCGCAGCGTCCTCTCCGAGGCGATGTTCAACCATGTGGCGCCCCGCGGCTGGCGCGCGGAGAGCGCCGGCGTACAGGCGGCCGCGGCGATCAACCCTATCGTGGTCGAATTGCTGCAGGAGATCGGAATCCGTCTCGGCCCGAAGACGCCTCGGCTCGTGACGCCCGATCTGGTGGAGCGCGCAGCGCGGGTCGTCACGTTCGGCTGCCTCGACCGCTGTCCGATCGGCGCCAAGGACAAGGCCGAAGACTGGCCCGTCCCGGGAGCGACCGGCAAGTCGGTCCGCGAGCTCCGTGCGATTCGCGCCGATCTGCGGCATCGCGTGGAGGACCTGGCGAAGCGCTTGCCGGCTGCCTGAGCGCGGGACGCCCCTCGAGAGGCAAAGATTGAAAAGAGGCCCGATGGTCCGGGCCTCGTTGCGACCGCTCCTGCTCACTCATTGCGGCGCGGGCTCCGATGCGTCGGTGCAAGACGCCGCGGACGCGGCGGGCGCCCGGGGCATCGCCCTCCTCAAACGGAGCCGCAAGGCGCTCGACGCGGTCGTCGAGGCGATTGTTATCCTCGAGGACGATCCGCGGTTGAACGCGGGGACCGGGTCCCGCATGCGGGTGGACGGCCGGATCCAGATGGACGCCGCGTTGATGGACGGGGACCTCGAGGCAGGCGCCGTGGCGGCGATCGAGGCCGTCAAGAATCCCATCCGGGTGGCGCGGGACGTGCTCAAGACCCCGCACGTGCTCCTCGCGGGCCCGGACGCCGTCGCCTTCGCCCGGTCGAAAGGGCACGATCCGCACGACCCCGCGACCCCGGAGTCGCGTCGCCGACTCGAGGAGAGCCTCGCGGCGATTCGAGACGGCCGATTGCCACGATACGCGCGGAAATGGAGAGGGATCGAACTCCGCGGCACCGTCGGCGCGGTGGCCCGGGACCGCCGTGGTCGTTTCGCCACCGGCTGTTCGACGGGCGGGACGGCGTTCATGCTCCCCGGCCGCGTCGGCGACTCGCCGATCGTCGGCGCGGGGCTGTACGCGGGTCCGAAGGGAGCCGTGTCCGTCACCGGGATCGGCGAGGAGATCATCAAGCGCGTCCTCTCGAAGTTCGTGTACGACCGCATCGCGGACGGGATGACGCCGCAGCACGCCGCAGACCGAGGGCTCGCCCTCTTCCCGGACGATGTCCCGATCGGCATCATCGCCCTCGGCCGTCGAGGATGGGGCGAAGCGTGCAATCGGCCGATGGCGTGGTTCGTCTCGGAGCCGCGCCGAACGCTTTAAGAACGGCCACGTTATCACGGACCATGCTACAGTGTGTAACGGAGGTTTTCGGTGACGCGGAGGAGCGCGCTCACGAGCAAGATCGAGGCCGAGGTCAAGCTCCTGCAGCGGCACGTCGCGATGCTCAAAGCGATCATGGAGAACCAGCCGATCGGTATCATCCGCCTCGCGGAACTCTTGGACTTCCCGCAACACAAGGTGCGATACTCCCTTCGGATCCTCGAGCAGGAAGGGTTGATCAAGCCTTCGCCGGAAGGCGCGGTGACGACCGATCGCCTCGAGGAGTTCCTCGACTACCTGAAGGGCGTCCTGGATTCGATGTCGACGACGGTCCAGGAACTTCGCAAGACACTCGGCTAGATCGCGTGAACGTGGCCCCGGAAAATACTTGAAGTCGCTCCGGTCTGGCGTCGGTGAGCCGTCGTAGCTCAGTCTGGTAGAGCCCCCGACTGTTAATCGGGTGGTCTCCGGTTCGAATCCGGACGACGGCGCTCCACCCTGTTGAGTTGGTCGACTAGACCCTGGCGAGCATGCCCATCATTGTGACACGCGGTTGCTCCTCGGCGGGTTCGAGCGCTGTGACCATCCATCAGCAAGGAGGACTTGGGCAGGCTTCGAGCGTCTGCGTGATGCGCCAAACACGAACCGTGACGTTCGGACACTGCGTCACCTGAATGTTCTGGTCCATGCCGGGTCCCCACGTCACCGCGACGTGTTTCGTACCGTTTGCGGCGAGGCTCTGGTCTGTGTCTCCGGTCCAGTCACCGACGTAGGCAACCTCCGCGAGCACCGGAGTCCAGTATGTGCTCGTAAGATTGAACTGGAGGACGCCTTCAAGATAGGGAGGTTGCGCGGAAGCCGTGCATGAGAAGCCAAAGCCAGACAGAACGACTTGCTGGTTCACGATGCGCGTCGATGTTATGGCAGCAGGATGGAGCAGGTATCCTGCACCGAATCCGCCAGCTACGGCCACGATAATCCCGAAGACAACGAACGACCCAAGTCGGTTCATTCTAACCCTCCACAAGTGTGTCCGCAGATCTTGGTGCACGGTGGTAGGAACGAATCAAAGTGTCGGTTGACGGTCGCCTGGTGAGTATTGGTGGCGTACACGACCGCTGCACCAGAGTAGAGCGACCTGGACGACGGCGATTCCCCCGTGTGCGCGCCACTAGGCGTCGCGGACGGCTTCGATCGACTTCGCGATCTCCTTCGAGAGCTTTTCACGCGCCGCCGGCTTGGACCATAGGTCCTCCAGATCCGGGCGGGTCTCGCGGCAGATCGTGAGCAGGTCGTCGATGCTCGTGTGGCGCAGGACCTCGATCACGACGTCTCGATACGAGTGCAGTTCGTTCCGGTGTCGCTGCACGACCGACGGGTAGAGCCAGAGATCGCAGGCCATCCAACGTTCCACATAACCGCGCGCGAGCGGCCGGACCCGCTTCGCAATCTGTTTCCGGAACGCGTCTTTCGCCAAGCCCAGGAGAAGCGGGCCCTCTTCGTCGTCCGCGTCCATCGGACGACCGGAGTGGTCCGGAGCCAGATAAACACGCGGGCCGCCAGCGACCACGCTCGGTTTCTCGTTCGTTCTCCTTCCCACCGTCGAAGGAGGATTTCGAGATCGGCGGCATGGCGGACCCTCCGCTTCCCGGCGAGCAGTTCCCGTTGGGCGCGCAGCAGTTCCCGCGGGATGCGCTCCCAGAGGCTCGAGACACGGTCGTGCAGGTCCTGCTCCACGGACGCGACCGATTCGCCGGTTGCGGCGACATCGAACCCTCGCACAGGGCCGGAAAAGGAGTACACGTGGAGGTTCTCTTTGAAATAACATCCCGTTTACGGGAGCGGCAGCAAGCCGAGGTTGCGGCAGGCCGCACTGAAACGACGAACCCGGCTCGGTGGAATCCGGACCGGCTTCATGATTTCCGTGAGGAGCTCGATCATTGCGACATACCGCCGCTCCTTTCGATGCGTATCGAAGATGAACGGGAGGCCGTCGAGGAACCAGAGCCCATACGAGGTCTCCTGGGTCTCCGCGTCGAAGACAGAGATCCCGTTCTCGGTCGGCAGGAGTCGTGCGAGGACTCGAAGCTCCGATGGCGCGCGAACCACGAGTCCGGAACGCGCCCTTGCGTATTAGAGGAACGCGCGGACACATGCCTTAAGTAAACGACGCGCCGTTGCGCGGCGAGGGCCCGTAGCTTAGTCTGGTGGAGCGTCTGGCTCATAACCAGATGGTCGTCGGTTCAAAAGGTCCCTCGGGGCGCCGCGGGATCGGGAATTCCGGCCGGGCCCATCGTTTTCGTCATCCAGACGAGCAACTTTTAGTCCCTCCGGCCCATCAAGCGGCCGCATGGACCACCTCGGGCTCGAGCCTCGCATCCTCGAGGCGGTCCGGGCGCTCGGGATCGAGGCGTTCACGGAACCGCAGGAGAGGGCGATCCCGCGCATCCTGTCCGGGGCGAACGTCCTCCTCGTCGCGCCGACCGGGATTGGGAAGACGGAGGCCGCCCTCTTGCCGATCCTCGATCACCTCCTCCGAGAGAAACCGGAGCCCACGTCGTGCCTCTACATCACCCCGCTGCGGGCCTTGAACCGGGACATGCTCCGCCGGATGACGTTCTTCGCGGACCGATTAGGCGTCCGCGTCGCGGTGCGCCACGGTGACACGTCGCCCCAGGAGCGGGCCGCGATCACGCGCCACCCGCCGGACATCCTCATCACGACGCCCGAGACGTTCCAGATTTTGTTCACGGGACGCAAGCTCCGGGAGCACCTCCGCTCCATCCGTTGGGTCGTCGTCGATGAAATCCACGAGCTCGCATCGGATGAGCGCGGAGCGCAGCTCGCGGTCGGGCTGGAGCGGCTGCGCGACCTCGTGGGCCACGAATTCCAGCGGATCGGGCTGTCGGCGACGGTCGGCAGCCCGGAGGAGGTCGCCGCGTTCCTCGGCGGAGTCGGCCGAGAGGTCGAGGTCGTCCGCGTGCGAATCCCGAAAGGAATGCGGATTCGGGTCGAGATGCCGGCGCCCTCCAAGGGCGACGCCGAGATCTCGGAACGTCTGCGGGTGCAGGCCGGCCCGGCGACCGCGCTTCGCCGCTGCCACGAACTGATCAAGGAACACGCGTCCACCCTGTTCTTCGTCAACACGCGCGACACGGCGGAATTCCTTTCGTCTCGCCTCGCGGCCTGGTATCAGGATCCGACGATCGGGGTCCATCACGGTAGCCTGTCGAAGGACGTCCGGGTGCAGATGGAGGACGACTTCAAGGCGGGGACCCTGCGCGCCCTCGTCTGCACGTCGTCCCTCGAACTCGGAATCGACGTCGGGAGCGCGGATTTCGTGCTCCAGTACAACTCGCCCCGCGAGGTGTCCCGCCTCGTCCAGCGGATCGGCCGCTCGGGGCACGGCGTCGGCGAGGTCTCCGACGGCGTGATCCTGGCGACGCACGAGGACGACGTCGCGGAAGCGTGTGCGATCGCCCGACGCGCGCTCGCCGAGGAGATCGAGGCGCTCGTCGTCCGAAAGGACAACCGCTCCGTCCTCGCGAACCAGCTCGTCGCGATGGCGGTGAGCGAGCGGTTCGCGTCGGCGGACGAGGCTTACGAGACCGTGCGGCGGAGCTGGCCGTTTCGCGAGCTGAACCGCAAGGAATTCGACGACGTCCTCGCGCAACTCGCGGACCTCCGGATCCTCTGGTCCCGGGACGGCCGGCTCGGTCGGAGCTCGAACTCCCTTCCCTATTTCTTCGAGAACATCTCGATGATCCCGGACGTGCGGACGTATCGGGTCATCGATCTCTCGTCGCGCCGGGTCATCGGGACCCTGGACGAGTGGTTCGTCGCGGAGAACGCGAAACTCGGCCAGAGCTTCATCATGCGAGGCACGGCGTGGCGCTTCGTCGACTTCAAGGAGGACCATCTCCTCGTCGAGCCCGTCAAGGAGATCGGGGACGTGCCTTCGTGGGTCGGGGAGGACATCCCCGTGCCGTTCGAGGTCGCCCAGGAGGTCGGCCGGATCCGCCGGGAGAAGGACCTCTCCGCGTACCCGCTGAACGACCACGCCACGGCGACGTTCCTCGCGTACCTCGCGTCCGCGGGCGATGCGCCCCTGGCCACGGACCGGCGGATCACGATCGAGGCCGCGCCGGACGTGATCATCGTGAACGCGTGCCTCGGTTCGAGGGTGAACGAGACGCTCGGCCAGCTCATCTCGTCGCTCGTCAGCGCGCGGTTCGGGCAGAGCGTCGGGGTGCAGACGGACCCGTACCGCGTCGTCCTCGAAGTGCCGCGGTCCGTGAACCCGAAACGGATCGTGGAGATTCTCCAGCCCGAGGACCCGGACGCGCTCGAGCCGCTCCTCCGGGTGATCCTGAAAAACTCCGCCTTCCTCCGCTGGGCGTTCGTCTACGTCGCGAAGAAGTTCGGGGCGTTGCGGCGGGATGTCGACTGGGAGAGCGTCTCGATCCCGCGCCTCCTGAAGACGTTCGAGAGCACGCCCCTGTTCGAGGAGGTCCTCGACAAGGTCTTCTGGGAGCGCATGGACATCCCGCGGACCGTCGAGGTGCTGAAGCGGATCCGCACGGGAGACATCGAGCTCGTCGTCACGAAGCCGACGCCGATCGGGCGGGCCGGGCTGGAAGGCGGGCGGCTCCTCGTCACCCCATCGAGGGCGGATCACTCGACGCTCATGGCCGTCAAGGCGCGCCTCGAGAAGGAGACCGCGACGCTCCTGTGCCTCAGCTGCAAGATGACGTGGCGGGAGGCGGTGAAGGATCTCCCTGCGAAGATCCGCTGCCCGCGTTGCGGCGCGGTCATGATCGCCGTCGTCGCGCCGTACGAGAGGGAGAAGATCGCGAAGCTCGACCTGGAGAGCGGGGACAAGGAGAGCCGGTCGAAGGCGAAACGGCTCTTCACGAACGCGAGCCTCGTCATGGCCCACGGACGGAAGGCGGTGCTCGCCCTGATGGCTCGTGGCGTCGGCGAGGACACGGCGGCGCGGATCCTCCGCGGCTACCACGAGTCGGAGGAGGACTTCCTCCGGGACGTGCTCGCGGCGGAGATCACATACGCGCGGACGAAGCGGTTCTGGGACTGATCGCGCCGAAAACTTCCGGAACCGGACCGAGTCCGGCGGGCGAATGGGACGGAGGACTGTCACGCCCTGCCGGCCTCTCGGCCTGGGGAGGCGGAGGGTGGGAAGACCCGAGGGGTTCCAATCGACGGGCCCGATTCCCGCGACGCGCGGGAAGCGTCTGGTTCCGGAAGCGGCCGTCCGAGCGGCCGGATACATATATAATGGTTATCACGTTCCGTCCGGTTTTCCGCGGATGGCAATGGGTCGGACGAGAACCAGGAAGGCCTCCTGAAAGCGTCGCCCGTCTAGCCCGCAAAGCGGTACGCGTCGTGGTTAACATGTTAACCAGGGGCCCGCGGGCCTCATGCACGGCCGAATGCCAGGACGTAGATCTCCGCGCTTCGAGACGCCGAGGCCGTCGGTTTGACGCCCTTGGCCGCATCGAACGAACGGTCCACGCGGTCGAGGAATCCTCGGTAGCCCTCGCCTTGGAAGACCTTCACGAGGAAGCTTCCGCCGACCCGGAGGGCGCGAACCGCGAAGGCGAACGCGGTGTCCGCGAGATCCAGGGTGCGGGCCACATCGACCGCGCGGTTCCCACTGAGCTTCGGGGCCATGTCGCTCATCACGACGTCGGCGGGACGTCGGAGGATCTCGAACAGCGTCGCCTGGACGTCCGCGTGGGTGAAGTCGCCACGCACGATTTCGACTCCGTCGATCGGTGCGATTCGAGCGAGGTCCACGGCGATCACGCGCCCCCGCGGGCCGACCCGCTGCCGGGCCACCTGAGACCATCCGCCGGGTGCGCCTCCGAGATCCACGATGACATCGCCCTCGTGGAAGAGGCCGTATCGCAGGTCGATCTGGGAGAGCTTGATCGCGGCCCGGCTGCGGTACTCCTGTTTCTTCGCCGCACGGTAGAATCGGTCGTGCCGGCGTGCCTTGACCCATGCCTTCCCCATGCGATGGAGAGGATGCGGCCTCTCGCCATAACCGTTTGGCCGGTCCGAGCGAACCCGGTTCGCCGGCTTAACATGTTAACCATGCCCGCAACAGCCTCGGAATTGGCCGCTCGGCCGAAGCGTCGCCGGCTTAACATGTTAACCAACCGAAGTAGTTTCGCTGTTCCCATCGAAAAGCTATAATATAGCCTCATCCATACAATTGACTATGACGATTGAAGGCTATGAGGGGGAGCGGGTGCTCGTGTCGTACGGCGTGTCCGGCGCGGCTCGTTCCGTGGCGGCCCGCGTGTGCCAGATCGTGTTTGGGCGGACGCGGATCTCCGAGGATTTCGGTCGCCGCCGATACCTCGACCGGGGGTTCATTCACCGGCCCGGCGTGGTCTGGATCGGTCAATCGGTCCTCGTCCTCCCGCCGAGGGACGCCGCGGAGTTGGTCGACCGTCTGCATCGACTGGGCGTGCAAGTCGCGCGGGGGCCCGTCGATGTTCCGCGGTCGACCCTGGAAGCCTTCCGCCGCCGCGGAGGCCGCCGGCTTAACATGTTAACCACGGAACCCGAGGAGGTCCGCGAGCCGTTGCCTCGCAACCCTTGAAATATCCACCGTCTCTTCCGTGGCCCGTGGTGCGGACCTACGCCGAGGCCGGCGTCTCTCAGGACGAGAAGGCGGCCCACATCGCCGCCCTCGTCTCCGCGCTGACGTACCGGCGGAAGGGCCTCGGCCGGCCGCTCACGAAGATCGGCCACTTCACCGGCCTCGTCGACTTCGGCGCGTACGCGCTCTCCCTGTGCACGGACAGCGTCGGCACGAAGACCCTGGTCGCCAAGGAGATGCGTCGCTGGGACACGATCGGGATCGACTGCGTCGCGATGAACGTGAACGACATGATCTGCATCGGCGCGGAGCCGCTCGCCTTCGTCGACTACCTCGCCATCGAGGACTACGATCGGGAGGTCGCGCGTCAGATCGGGATCGGCCTCAACCGCGGGGCCGCGCTCGCGAACGTCTCGATCATCGGCGGCGAGATCGCCGTCGTGCCGGAGGTCGTGCGGGACTTGGACCTCGCGGGCACGTGCTTCGGCGTCGTCCGAAAATCGAGGATCATCGACGGACGGGCGATCCGCGCCGGCGACGCCATCATCGGCCTGCCGAGCACGGGCCTTCACGCGAACGGGTTGACGCTGGCGCGACGCCTCCTCCGGGATGCGGCGCTCACCGTCTTCGACCCGGTGAGCGGCAGCGGCCGTCCCTGGGGAGAGGCCCTCCTCGAACCGACGGCGATCTACGTGCGGCCGGTGCTGCGTGCCGTCCGGAAGGCCCGCATCCACGGCATGGCCCACATCACCGGGGGAGGGCTCCGTAACCTCGTCCGGCTCAAACGGAGCGTCGCCTTCCGAATCGCGGAGCCCCTGGAACCTCCGCCGATCTTCCGGGAGCTCCAGTCGCTCGGAGCGATCGAGGACCGCGAGATGTACGAGACCTTCAACATGGGCATGGGCTTCGCGGTCGTCGCGCCGGAGGACGAGGCGAAGGACGTGGTCCGTGCCTTGCGGCCCGATGTGGAGGCGAAGGTCGTCGGGGAGGTCGCCCGCGGCCGGGGCGTCGTTCAAGAGCCGCTGGACCTTCGCTGGGAGTCGTACTAGCGAGCGTGCTGTCCGAGGGATGCCGTGGCGCTCGCGCTCCTTTTCGACCTCGACGGCACGCTGATGGACACGCTCGGGACGATCGTCGAAGCGATGAACGCGGCGGCCGACGACCTCGGCGTCTCGCCGTCGTTCCGCGCGGACGAGCTGCGGCCGACGATCGGGATGCCCGTGCAACGCGAGTTGCAGATGCTCCGCGGGATCGTCGGGCCGATCGCCGACGAGTTCACGGACCGGTACTACGCCCACTTCACGCACGCGGTCGATCGCGGTGTCCGCTTGTACCCGGAGGTGATGGAGACGTTTCCCGCGGTCGCCAGTCGCCCGATCGGATCGATGTCGACTCGCCGAGCCTACCAGGTCGACCACATGCTCCGCGTCACCGGGCTCCGCGGTTACTTCCGCGCAGTCGTGGGGGGCGACGAGGTGTCGCGGCCGAAACCCTTTCCCGACTTGCCCCTGCTCGGCGCGAGGGCGCTCCGCGTCTCGGCGCAGGACTGTGTCGTCGTCGGGGATAGCCCGGTCGACATTAGGGCCGGACGCTCGGCCGGCATGAAGACGGTCGCGGTCCTCTACGGGTATGGCGACTCGGCGGCGGTGGCGGAGGCGGGACCGGACGCGGTGATCCGTCGCTTCTCCGAACTCCCTTCCGTCGTCGCGGCGCTGGAGCGCGGGTGAGGCCGCGGGTTCTGTAACATCGGCGGGTGGTGGTCGTCAGGCCGCCCCCGCCAAGGACTCCACTCCGCTCGGCTCCTCCCGTGCGCCTCCTCCTTCTCGGAGGAGGTCGTAGAGGGGACTCACGACGTCATGGCGGAGGGCACCGGGCCGGAACCGTACGGCCCTTGCCAAGGCCCCGTTCGAGGCCAAGGCGGTTT
>DASWDU010000035.1 GCA_036395115.1 Thermoplasmata archaeon
CGGTCTCTTCACGGACCTCTCGCACCGCCGCGTCTTCGACCCTTTCTCCGAGTTCCACGAAGCCGCCGGGCAGCGCGGGCATCCCACGGAACGGATCGTTCCGACGGCGGACGACGACGAGCTTGCCATCGTGGAGGACGACGCCGTCCACCGCCATCCGGGGATGGCCGCCCCGCGGCATCGAGATCACTCGAGCGAGGGCATGCGGATATCGTGGTCTTTCGCGAACCGCACCGCGTCCTCGTAGCCGGCGTCCGCGTGGCGCACGACGCCCATCCCCGGATCCGTCGTGAGGACGCGCTCGATCCGCCGCTCGGCGTCCTCCGTGCCATCGCAGACGAGGAGCGCGCCTGCGTGGGTCGAGTAGCCGATGCCGACGCCGCCGCCGTTGTGCACGGCGACGAGGTCCGCACCGGCGGCTGTATTGAGCAGAGCGTTCAAAATCGGCCAGTCGGCAATCGCATCGGACTTATCGCGCATCCCCTCCGTCTCGCGGTATGGGGAGGCGACCGAGCCGGCGTCCAAATGGTCCCGCGTGATGACGATCGGGCCGCTCAGCTCTCCCGACGCGACCATCCGGTTGATGGCCTTCCCGAACCCCGCGCGCTCGCCGTACCCGAGCCAGCAGACTCGCGCGGGGAGGCCCTCCCACGGCAGGTATTTCTCCGCGAGGGGGATCCAACGCGCAAGCGTCTCGTCCTTCGGGAACTCCCGCAAGACGACGCTGTCGGTCTTGATGATATCGTCCGGATTGCCGGTGACGGCGACCCAACGGAACGGTCCTCGACCTTCCGCGAAGAGCGGACGGATGAAGAGGGGCACGAAGCCCTGGAACGCGAACGCGTCGTCGACGCCCGCCTCTTTCGCCTGCCCGCGGATGTTGTTCCCGTAATCGAACACCACGCTCCCGCTCCGGAGGAACGCCAGCATCGCGCGCACGTGGATCGCGATCGATTCCCGCGACCGACGGAGGTACTCGTTCGGATTCGACGCGCGGAGCTCCGCTGCCTCGCCGACGGTCATGCCGCGAGGAATGTAGCCGCCGAGAGGATCGTGCGCGCTCGTCTGGTCCGTCACGATATCCGGCCGGATCCCCCGCTTCGCGAGTTCCGGGTGCACGTCGGCGCAGTTCCCGACGAGGCCAATTGACAGCGGCGTGCCGCTCGCCTTCGCATCGAGGGCCATCCCGAGCGCCTCGTCGAGGTCGTGAACGAGGCGGTCGCAGTAGCGGTTCGCGACCCGCCGCCGAATCCTTGCCTCGTCCGCCTCGACGTCGAGGCACACGCCCTCGTTCATCTTGATCGCGAGCGGTTGCGCGCCGCCCATGCCGCCCATCCCGCCCGTGAGGACGAGACGGCCTTTCAGGGAGCCGCCAAAGTGTTTTCGGGCGCACGCCGCGAACGTCTCGTACGTACCTTGGACGATGCCTTGCGAGCCGATGTACGACCAGCCGCCCGCGGTCATCTGCCCGTACATTGTGAGGCCGAGCTTCTCGAGCTCGTAGAACGTCTCCCAGTTCGACCACTTCGGGACGAGGTGTGCGTTCGCGATGAGGACGCGTGGCGCATCGCGATGCGTCCGGAAGACCGCCACGGGCTTGCCGCTCTGCACGACAAGCGTCTCGTCCTCACGAAGACTCTGGAGCGTCTCGACGATCCGATGGAACGCCTCCCAGTTCCGCGCGGCCTTGCCCGTGCCGCCGTAGATAATCAGCTCGTCCGGCTTCTCCGCGTTCTCGAGGTTGTTCTCGAGCATCCGGAGGATCGCTTCTTGCCGCCAACCGAGGCAACGCAAGGCGGGACCGCGCGCCGCCTTGATCCGCTCCATGCGGACGACCATAGTTCCAGGCGGCGTAAAGTCTTTTCCCGCACATCGAGCGTCCGTCTCGCGCTGCCGATATCGCAAGATACTTTGGTGGTGGCGACGATGAGGACGCGGCATGGTCTGGACCACCCGCCGGCTGATCGCGGTCCTCTCGGTTCCGTTCGCGCTCGTTCTCGCGACGGTCGTCGTGGCGACGTACATGGTCCCCAGGGTGACGTTGCAGGCCGATCAGCCGACGTACCGCGTCGGCGACCCGGTCCGATTTTTCGTGCACAACGGGCTGGAGGACCCGGCGTTCCTCGCGTGCGCGGCCCCGTGGCACATCTCCCGCGAGGTCGACGGTGCCTGGCGGCCGGTCGAGGCCCACCTCTGCTTGGCCGTGATCGTCCCCGTGGCTCCGGGCGAGACGCGGAACTGGACTTGGGTCAGCCAGACGACGACGGACCGTCCGGACCTCGCGCCCGTGGAGCCGGGTCGCTACCGCATCGAGATGTCCGTCATGACGCAGTGCGCTTCGCCCGGGCAGGGCTGCACGACCGTCCCGCTGACCGCCTATTTCCGGTTGCAGTGAGCGCGACTCGCGGATCAGAGGCGCGACGACACGACCGCCATCGCCTCGTGTCCGATCGCGTCGGCGCGCTTCAGCAGACGGTCCGCTTCTTCCTCGACCCGCTCCCGGAACGCTTCGTCCTTGATCGCGGCGAGGTTCACGTAGCAGTTGAGGCTCGAGCCGCGGATCGCGGCTTCGGCGAGGAGGACCGCGACGCCGGCATCCGTCGTCGCGCCGCGATTCCCCCTCTTCACGGCCGCCTCGGCGAGTTCGAGCGCCTCGATGCAGCGGCGCATCGTCTCGAGCGGCACCTCCGTCGCGGCCCGGTACGCCGCCTGCATGGCCTCGACCCGTGCGGCCTTCTGCGGCGGGGTGGCCTTCGGCAGCCGGGTCGCCGTCAGGACCGCGTCGTACGCGCGCGCGTCCTCGTCGACGAGCGCTTCGAGCCTCGCCTGCGTCTCGCGGGCCTTCGATTCGATCTGGGCGAGCTCCGACTCGGCGTCCTCGTACCCTTTCTTGCCCCGGGCGAGGCCCGCCACCATGCGGCTCAGAGCGACCGACAAGGCCGCGGCGAGGGCGGACGCGCTCCCGCCTCCGGGCGTCGGCGTCGCGGCGGCGACGGACGCGAGGAACTCCTCCACGCTCTGGTCTTTCACTCCCACAGCCGCGTCTCCAGGATCTGGGCTCGATGGAATCGCGCGAGCTTGAAGTATTGGGTCGCTCCGTCGACGAGCGCATCGAGCGGGACGAGTCCGACGATCTCACTCTCTGCGATCTCCACGCCCTCCTGGTCCGCGAGCCGGCGGATCGCCTCGAACGCCTGGACGAGCGACGTCCGGCGGTAGTCGACCATGTTCATCGACACCTGGACGAGGCCTCGCTCGGAGAGCGCGAAGCCTTTCGCGCGGACCGCCGGGAGTCCGCCGTCGCTCTCCCGGATCGCCCTCGCGATGCGTTTCGCGATGCCGACGTCGGCCGTGCGCAGGTTCACGTTCCACGCGATCAAGAGGGGCCGTGCCCCGACGATGCAGGCGCCGGCGGTCGGGTGGAGCCGCGCGGGGCCGAAATCCGGCTTGCGGTCGGGGTTCGTCTCGATCTCGGCCTTGAGGCCTTCATATTCACCGCGCCGCACGTCCGGGAGGGCGCGGCGGTCGGGCCGCGTTGCGGCTGCCTCGTACAGATAGACCGGGACGTGGAGCTCGTCCGCGATCCGCTGGCCAACGGCCCGCGCGAGGGCGACGCAGTCGGCCATCGTCGCGCCCGCGATCGGGACGAACGGGAGGACGTCGAGGGCACCGACCCGAGGATGCTCCCCCCGATGGGCGTTCATGTCGATCCCCTCGACCGCGGCGGATGCAGCTCGAAACGCGGCTTCGGACACCGCCGGCCGGTCGCCGACGAACGTGATCACGGAGCGGTTGTGGTCCGCGTCCATCTGAACGTCCAAGATCCGCACTCCCCCGACGCGGGCGATCGCGGATCCGATCGCGTCGACGACGTCCTTGCGGCGCCCTTCGGAAAAATTCGGCACGCACTCGACGACCTCGACCATCCCACGCTCCGGAGAGCGCGACGAAGCCAACGATTCCTTAAAACCTTTCTCGGCGCGTGCGGGTCGCGCCTCCAGTGGGAAATGGGAAGTTGGAAGGCGTCACCTGCTTCTTCTGCGGCTACTCATTCACGGAAGGAAAGACCCCACCGTAAGCGTATTATCGCCCGCGTCCTTTGTGGGCGCGTCCCATGAAGAAGGACGAGGAATTCAGCGAGTGGTATAACGGCCTCGTCGACGGAGCGGAGCTGAGCGACAAGCGCTACCCGATCAAAGGGATGAACGTCTGGCGCCCGTACGGCTGGTCGATCATGAAGCTCATCGATCAGGCGATGCGGGAGGAATTCGACTCGACCGGCCACGGCGAGGTGAACTTCCCTGTCCTGATCCCGGAGACCGAGTTCCAGAAGGAGGCGGACCACGTCAAGGGCTTCGAGGGCGACGTGTTCTGGGTCACGCGCGGCGGGTTCAACGAACTCGACGTCCGGCTCCTCCTCCGACCGACGTCCGAGACGGCGATGTATCCGATGTTCAAGCTCTGGATCCGCAGCCACGCGGACCTCCCCCTGAAGGTGTACCAGATCGTGCCCGTATTCCGCTACGAGACGAAGATGACGCGGACGTTCATGCGCGTCCGTGAGATCCATTTCTTCGAGGCGCACACGGCCCACGCGACGTTCGAGGACGCGGAGCAGCAAGTCCAAGAGGACCTGCAGATCAACGAGCGCCTCATGCGGCTCCTCGCGCTGCCGTACATCGTCTCGAAGCGTCCGGACTGGGACAAGTTCCCCGGGGCGCACTACAGCCTCGGGTCCGACACCCTCCTGCCTTCGGGCCGGTCGCTTCAGCTCGCGACGTTCCACCAGTACCGCGACAACTTCGCGAAGGTGTACGACGTCACGTACGAGACGGAGGCCGGCGAGCACCAGTTCGTCCATCAGACGACGGATGGGATGAGCGAGCGCATCCTCGGGGCGGTCCTCGCGATCCACGGCGACGAGAAGGGGCTCGTGCTGCCGCCCGCCGCGGCGCCGATCCAGGCGGTCATCGTGCCCGTCCTCGAGAAGGGGCGGCAGGAGCCGATGCTCCTCGAGTCGCAGCGGCTCTTCCTCGAGCTCCGGGAACGGATGCGGGTGAAGCTGGACGACCGGGACGTCCGTCCGGGCGAGAAGTACTACTACTGGGAGGCGCGCGGCGTGCCGCTGCGCGTCGAGCTGGGGCCGCGCGAAATCGAGAAGACCATGGTCACCGTCGTCCGCCGTGACACCGGAGAAAAGCGGGAGCTGCCGCGGGACGCGCTCGGCGACCGCCTGCGGTCGGTGCTCGAGCTCATGCAGATCGCGATGTGGGACCGCGCGGAGAAGATGATCCGGCAGAACACGTTCACGATCACGTCCCTCAACGAGGCGAAGGACGGCTTCAATCGGATGGGCTGGTGCGGCAGCGAGGCGTGCGGCAAGACGATCGCAGACCAGACCGCGATGAGCGTCCTCGGCACGCCGTTCTACCCCGAGGAGTTCAAAGGCGAATGCATCGTCTGCGGCAAGCCGACCAAACAGGTCGTGTACGTCGCGAAGGCGTACTGACCCCGCGGGCCGACCCCTCCGGCCGTTCGGGGGAGAGCGGCGGTCTACCGCCCCGGCGTCGCGTCCTCGATGGGGACTTCAGTTTCCGGATTCTCGATCCGTACCCGGAGCAGCCGGTGCAGGGGTCTCGCGGTAAAGGAGCATCCCGACGATCCCGAAACCCACCAACACCACCGTGACCGCGTACGCGCCGACCCATTCCGGCCGGAGCAGGTTCCACGATCCGTACGAAAGGCCCCAGAGCACGTAGAAGAGGATGCCCGCGAGCAACGTCAGCGCGTAGAACCAGAACGCCACGCTGCGCGGGAACGGAATCTCAGGCACGCCGCGAGCAGGGTGCGTCCGAATAAGAACCTTTCCCGTCGAGGGGTTGAGTCTCTTTCGACGGACTGCAACCTAGTCCATCAACCGTTCGGCGGTCTACGCCTCCGGACGCGCGGGATCGTCCTCGCGAGCCGCCCCCGGGTTCGCGCCCACCATGCCTCGACCCTCGGATATGCCCCCGGGTTCTCCTCGACCCAAAAGAGGAATGCGAGGACCAGGAAGAACGCCGCGAGGACGATCAGCAGGTAGAACGGCCACCGGGGGATCGGCTCCTTGACGCCGAATGCCGAATCCGGAAGAATCCCGTCGACGCCGAGCACGGTCAAGTTCACGTTCCCGCGACACCACGGCGGCGTGCAAGGGTTGGTGTACGTTTCGTTCTGGGCGAGGTCCCACAGTGCGGCGGAGAAGTAGCCGGGGGACGCCATCCGATACCGCGTGAGGTTGCCGGTCGTATTGAACTCGAGCCAGAAGCGCACAAAGTAGCTCGACTGCGAGAAGATCGTCCCGTGTGGCATGTCGTCGCTGTCCGCCGCCGTGAGCACCATGAACTCGAGCGGGATCGACCCCAGGTTCGGGTCCACTCGACCCCGGGTCCACGCCCACTCCCGAGGGGACGACGGGCTGCTATTCGCAATCCTCGGATACGCATAGGCCCACGCATCGTCAACCGGGATGCTCTCGTCGATCGTCGCGTAGCGGTAGATACTGACATTAAGCCGGACGTCGAAGATCGGCTCCGAAAACGTCGAGTTCACGTCGAATACGAATCGGCCGCTTTCCCCCGGCGCGAGCTCTGGCGTCTGTTGAATATCGATGAGCTTGTTCACCTTGCCGACCGCGCCGAAATCCTCCGCCGATGTCGACGGGATAAAAAGCGAGGCCACGATCAAGGCTGCGAGGGCCAAGGCCGGGGCCCGCATGATGCGCGCCGATGCGGGTGGCTCCTCATATACATATCGCGGTTTGTATCGCGGAGAAGAGCACATGGGGAGGCAGACGAAGACGTACGGCCTGGACGCGGTCGAGGTCCCCCAGCGGGAGGCCGCTGCGGTTCTGGGTGGGCTCTTGTCAATCGACCTTGTCGACCGATCGCGACGGATTTCGAAACGCGGCGGGTCGGTCCTCATCCCAGTCCGTGCGGAACCGGAAGTCGACCTCTCGCGGTACGCCGCTCGACTTGTCCGTGACGTCCGTCTGCCTCCCCGGACCCCGCCACGCAACCCGAAATCGCGCCTGACGGCTGAATTGGCGGCAATGGGAGTCCCGCTTGCGTTTGCCCCGACGAAATGGGAGCGAATCGGGGACGTCGTTCTGATCCGAGTGCCTCCCGCGGGGCGGTCCTATGCGCGGAAGATCGCGGCGGCGTTCGGCCGGGTGCTGCACGCGCGCACGGTCGTCCAGGACCTCTCCGGGATCCACGGCCCTCTTCGCGTCCCGTCGATTCGGGTGTTGTGGGGAGACGGGACCGAGACCGTGCACGCCGAGGGAGGCGTCCGATACGCGCTCGACGTCGCGCGGGTGATGTTCTCCGCCGGAAACCTCGCGGAGCGAATCGGGGTCGCGGAGCGCGTGCCCCCGGGCGCGGTCGTCGTCGACCTGTTCGCCGGGATCGGCTACTTCTCGCTCCCGATCGCGGTCCGCGGTCGCGCCGAGGTCGTGTACGCGTGCGAACTCAATCCGGTCAGCTTTGGGTACCTACGAGAGAACATCCGCCGCAATCGGGCCGACAAGATCGTGCCGCTCTTCGGCGACTGCCGCGACGTTGCACCCCGAGGAATCGCCGACTGGGTCCTCATGGGCCACTTCGACGCCCGGGCGTATCTCGATGTCGCATTCCGGACCCTCCGCGGCCGGGGGACGATCGTCTATCATGAGCTGTGCCCGAAGGAGCAGTACCCGGACGGGTTGACCCGTCGCCTCGCGGCCGCCGCGCGGGCCCACTGGATGCGCGTGAGCGCGATCCGAACCCGCATCGTGAAATCGTACGCCCCGGGAATCGTGCATTCGACGGCGGAAGTGGATGTCACCCCACAGACTCGCACGACGGCGAGCGAAAGGCATAAGTAGGGTGAGTCCCTGGAGAAATCGGTGATGAAATGAATTGCCCGAAATGCGCCGCGGAATTGCCCGCGGAAGCCGCGTACTGTCCGTCGTGCGGTGCGCCCCGGAGCGAGATCGACCGGCTCCTCTGGGAAGCGTCGAAGGCCGCGAAGAAGGCCGTCGAGGCCGGCACCGCCGCCCTGGATCGTGCCGCGAAGGAGCTCCAGCCGACCTTCGACAAAGCCGTAGAGACGGTCCGGCCTGCGGTCGACGCCGTCGGGAAAGCGACCCGCGAGGTCGCCGCAAAGGTGAGGCCCGCGGCCGAGAACACCTGGCGCACCGCCAAGGAAGTCACCGACAAGACGATTGCCGTCGTCAAGCCACCGGTGACCAAGGCCGCCCGGACGACCGGCGCCGCCGTCGACAGAATCAAGCAGAAGGTCCGCGGGGCGCCGTAGTAGCGGCACGCAGGGAGTCCCATCCAAACCGTTTTCTACGCAGGCGCACGTAGTGGGCTCGTGGGCCGACCTGCCGCGATCGGAGCGTTCCTCCTGCTGGCCTTCTTGATCGCCGCGATCGCCGTTCCCGCGGGGACGGTGTCGACGACCGGGAAGGGCCCGCTCGCCGCCCCGAGCGGCGTCCTCCTCGTCACGTTCGACATCGCCGTCGACGCCGGGGCCGCGGACTACGTCGAACGGGCGGCGCAAGCCGCGATCGCGGCCCACGAGGACCTCGTCATCGTCATGAACACTCCCGGCGGGCTCCTCGTGAACATGCAGCAGATCGTCGTGTCGATCCAGTCCGTCCAGGACAACGGCCTCGCCGTCTATACATACGTCCCGCCGGTCTCGCTCGCGGCGTCGGCGGGGAGCTACATCGCGCTCGCGACGAACGCGATCTACATGGGGAATGGATCGATCATTGGCCCGTCGACCCCGTACATCGTCGGCGGAGACCCCAGCCAAGTCGAGCATGTGCAGAACGCGATGATCGCGTACATCAGCGCCCTCGCGGGGAAGAACGGATACAACGTGACCGCGGCGGCGAACATGGCGGCGAACAACACTGCCTACACCTCGGTCGAGGCGAACCGGATCCGCCTCATCACGGGCCTCGCGGACAGCCTCCCCTCGTTCTTGTCGGCCGTGGGCCTGAGCGGACTCCCCCTGACGGCCTACGATGAACCGCTCTACGATCGGATCCTCAGCTTCCTCAGCGATCCGACGGTGGACGGCCTCTTCATCCTCGTCGGCGTCATCGCGCTCGTCCTCGACCTCTTCCACCGGACGCTCTTCCTGAGCATCCTCGCCGTGGTCTTCATCGCGTTGGGGTTGCTCGGCGCGCAGGTGATCGGCGCCTCGATCGTCGGGATCCTGATCCTCATCATCGCGGCCGCCCTCGTGATCCTCGAGGTGAAGGCGGGCCACGGCCTCTTCGCCATCACGGGCATCACGCTCGGCATCGCGGGCACCTACCTCCTCGCGTACAACGTGCAGTATTCCCCGTCCCCGTACGGGGTCGGTCAGTATGTCGTCCTGGGAGGCACCGGCGCCGCCCTCGCCGTCGCGTTCGTGTATCTGACGCGCATCCGGAAGGCGCTCATGGCGCAGCCGAAGCTCATCGATCCGGGCCGGATCGTGAACATGACGGGCCGCGCGACGACGGACCTCGTCCCGGGCCAGGACGGGGTGGCGAACGTCGGGGCGGAGGATTACACCGCGCAGGCCGACCGGTTCATCCCGAAAGGCTCGCTCATCCGCGTCACCGGCTACGCGGAGGGAAAGATCCAGGTGACGATCGCCACGCCCGAGGGGCAAGCGCCGTCGGCGTCGAACGAACCCTCGGCGGCGCCGCGA
Organism: Thermoplasmata archaeon; assembly: GCA_036395115.1. NCBI lineage: Archaea > Methanobacteriati > Thermoplasmatota > Thermoplasmata > Thermoplasmata archaeon. Next base: position 9,733 of record DASWDU010000035.1, read on the forward strand.
TCGTCGCCCTAACGGGTCCCCGAGCCGTCACGTCCGGTCTTTCCGGACGGTGAGGGTCACGTTGTCCCGGTCGACCTGCGTGACGACGATCGGGTCCTCGCGATCGATGTCCTCCACGGCGACCGCGCTCCAAGATTCATGTTCGACGTGGACGACTCCTTTCCCACCGGCCTTCATCGCGACGACGACCTTTCCCGTCTTCCCGACGAGCGTGTCGCCGGAGAAATACCGCTGGGTGATGACCGTCGTCGTCGTCCGCTGAAATGCGAACGCCAAGCCGACGCCAATCATCACGATGAGCACGCCGGACGCGAGGTAATCGAACCGGCCGACGAGCCAGCCGTGGGCGATCAGGTAGATGCCGAGCGCGACGACGGCCAGGACGAGGACGAGAGAGCGTGCGCCGTACAGGAAGAGCCGGTCGATGAGGCTCGATTCCGGCACGTTGGGACCCTCACTTGTCCGCCGCCTTCCCGGCGCCTCCCTCGACCGACGCGAGCACGTTCCGGAACGGCCGCACGAGCTCCGTGAACTCGAGGGGCAAGATGAACTTCGTGGCCGGGCTCGTGCCGAGCGTCTTCAGCGCATCGAGGTACTGGAGCATGAGCGTCTTCTCGTCGACGCCCTTCGCGGCCCCGAAGATCGTCGAGAGCGCGTTCGCGTACCCCTCGGCGTTCAGGATCGCGGCCTGTTTCTGCCCCTCGGCCCTCAGGATCGCGGATTGCTTGTCGCCCTCCGCGACGGTGACGGTGGCGGTCTTCCTCCCGTCGGCTTCGATGACGACGGCACGCCGGCTCCGCTCGGCGGACATCTGGAGGATCATCGCGTCCGTGACGTTCTTGGGAGGGAGGATCTCCCGGATCTCGACATTCGTGACCTTGACGCCCCAGCGGGTCGTGACCTCGTCGAGCTTTGTCCGGAGGACCGCGTTGATGTCCTCCCGCTTGGACAGCACCTCGTCGAGGGCGATGTCGCCGATGACCGCCCGCAGCGTCGTCGTCGCGATCCCCATCGCCGCTCCCTCGAAGTTGTTGACCCGGATGACCGAGTCGGCGGCGCTCGCGACCTTCAGATAGACGATGAAGTCGACGTCCACCGGCGCGTTGTCCTTCGTGATGCACGTCTGGTGCGGGATGGTCAGGTAGCGCTCCCGTAGGTCGACGCGGACGGGCTTGTCGATGCCCGGGATCACGAACACGATCCCGGGGCCTTTCTCCGCCTGGGCCTTGCCGAGTCGGAAGTTCACGATCCGCTCGTACTCCTTGACGATTTTGATGCTCGCGAACAGCACGATGAGGACGATGATGACGAAGATGAACGCCCCGACCGCCGCGCCGACCAACTCCGCCCCTTGCAGCGCGGTTACCGAGCCCACGTCGAACGGAGTCCACAACCCCAACGTGCCGGTTCCCCCGACGGCAGATGCCCGCTCCCGACTTAAGGCCATTGCCGGATTGCCGCGAGCCTCGTGCGTACGGATTGAAACCTTTATCCCGACGAGGCCGGTTCGGTGGGGCCGTGCCCCCGGAGGACCGGCTCCAAGCGGTGTCGCGCGGGTCCGAGGAGGTCGTCACGCGCGAGGAGTTGCGGTCGCTCATCGAGCGGGCCGGGACCCCACGGGCCTACGTCGGACTTGAGCCCTCGGGGCTCATGCACATCGGCACCGCGTTCGTCATCGGGTCGAAGGTCGGCGACCTGATCCAGGCGGGCTTCCACACGATCGTCTTCCTCGCGGACTGGCATGCGTACATCAACGACAAACTCGGTTCGAACCTCGAGAACCTCCGCGTCTGCGCGGAGTACTTCAAGGACGCTTTCCGCGCGGTCGGCGTCCCGGACTCGGTCGAATACCTTTATGCGAACGAATTCGTCCGGCACCCGGAGTACTGGCAACAGGTCATCCGGGTATCGAAGGCCTCGTCCGTCGCGCGCGTCCGGCGGGCGCTGACGATCATGGGCCGCAAGGAGGAAGAGGGGGACCTCGACGCCTCGAAGCTCATCTATCCGGCGATGCAGGTCGCCGACATCCACTGGATGGACCTCGACCTCGCGCTCGGCGGGATGGATCAGCGGCACGCACACATGCTGTACCGCGACGTCGCGCCGAAGCTCGGCTGGAAGCAAGTCGTCGCGCTCCACACGCCCCTCCTGCCGGGGCTCCAAGGCGGTGGCCGCATGGATCCGATCGCCGGAAAGATGTCGAAGTCGAGGCCGGACGCGAGCCTCCTCCTGAACGACCTGCCCGAGGAGATCGAACGCAAGATCGCGAAGGCGTTCTGCCCCGCACAGGAGACGGTCGGCAATCCGGTCCTCGAGACGGCCCGCCTCGTGCTGTTCCCGCGCCGCGGCCGGCTGACGATCCCTCGGGACTCGAAGTTCGGCGGGGACGTCGCGTACGATTCGTTCGGGGATCTCGCGAAGGCGTACGGAAGCGGCGCGCTCCATCCGAAGGACCTGAAGGCGGGCGTCGCAGCGAGCGTGAACGAGGAACTCGCGCCCGTCCGCAAGTACTTCGAGGCCCATCCCGACAACCTCGCGGCCGTCATGCGGATCGTGCGGAACGGGTGAGGTGTGCGCCAGAACGACCAAGCCGCCCTGCTCGCCGCGATCGCGGGCGCCCTCCTGCTCATCAGTGGGTCCACGGGAGCCGGTCGGGTCGATCGCTTCTTCACGTTCCTCGAGGAGCTTTTCGGCAGCCGCCCCTTCTTGATCGTCCTCGCGTACATCTTCGTCGGCATCGCCTCGCTCGGCGGGATTGCCGTGCTCCTCGGCGGATTCCTCATCTGGAAGGACCGCGTGCGCACGGGACGGCTCTTGATCCTCGTCGGGTCTGGCGCGGGGTTCTTCACGCTGCTGCTGTTCCTCCTCATCAACCTGCGCCGGGAGGAGTTCTCACTCCTCGCGAGCGTTCTGCCCGCCATCTTCGGCATCGCGATCGGGATTGCGGCCCGGGTGCGCGCGAAGGCAACTCCGATCCTCTGAGCGGTTCAAAGCGGAGGGACCGAGGACGGGACGGCCTTCCGCGCGTTCGAGATGCGGGACCGACCGAGGGAGAGGACCACGAATCCGGCGAGGCCGAGGACGCCCGCGACGACGAACGGGACGGACGCCTGGATCGCCGGAGTGGAGCCGAACCGATCCGCCAGCACGCCCGCGACGAACAGACCCGCGGCCCCGCCGAGCAGCTGGAAGGCGAAGATGAGCCCGAACGCGGCGCCCTGGAGGCGGCGGTGGCTCGATTCCGAGACGAACGCGAAGATCCCGGGGTAGGTGAGGAACAACGCGGAGCCGAGCGTCCAGAGGACCGCGATCACGATGACCAGATTGTCGAGGAGGCCGCCGACCAGACCCGCCAGTCCGATTCCGACGTACGATCCGAGGAGGGTCCGGTACCGTCCGAAGCGGCGACTCACGCGACCGAAGAAGAACGCCGCGACGGTGCCGGCGAGGATCCACAGCGCCACGGCCACCCCCGCCGCATCCTTGGCCAGCGAGAACTTCGAGACGAGGAGCAAAGGCCCGAAGTAACTGAAGATGTTGTACACGGCGCCGCCGAGGGCGAGGGGCAGGAGCCACAGCCGCACGTCGCGCAACACGCCGACGTAGTCCCCGACGGAGGACATGCTTGCCTGAGGCCGGTACCGTCGCCCGCGGACGAGATAGAGGCCGACGGCGACCGCCGCGAGGTTGATGCCGCCCCACAGGAAGAACGGCGATTGCCAACGAAACGCTACCGCGAGGACGGCGCCGCTCGCCATTCCGAGGATGACGCCGGTGTCGCCGAACGCGCTCTGGAATCCCATCGGCCGATCGAGCTCGGGACCCTCGTACTCTCGCCCGATCCACGAAATCCCGACGGGATGGTAGAAGCTCGCGCCGACCCGCGACAGTGCGACGAACGCAAGGAGCGTCCAGAACGAGGACGAGAGGGTGACGAGCAGGGAACCGAACCCGAGGATCGCGATGCCGACCGGCAGGAATCGCGACGGATCGCGTCGATCCGCCATGACTCCGAACACGAACTGGAAGACGGCCGTCACGAGGAGCGCGGAACCTCCAAGCAGGCCGACCTCGATCGGTCCGAATCCGCCGAAGACGGCTTGGAGGACGGCAATCTGGCCCGCGAGGACCGTGACCGCGCCGTCGTTCGTCAGATGGTAAATCGAATTCGCGAAGAGGATGCGGCGGTCGCCGGCCATCGGACCGGGATGGTCGTTCGTGATAAGTCTTTAGGCCTCGGCGACCGGCGGGACGGCCGGAGTGGCCATCCGGGCTCGGAGAACGACCAGCGAGTAGATCAGGATCCAGAGAGTCAGTGACCCCGCCCCGAGCAGCGCGCCCGCGACCGACACGGACGGATCGATCCTCCGGAACGGATCGCCGCCCAACAGTCCGAAGAATCGGCCGAAGGTCCATAGATTGAGCGCGTCGGCGACAACAGCGAGCGCGATGGCGACCGAGCCAAGCATCTTCACGATGACTCCGGCGAGACGCTCCGCGGTCCAGAGGAGGTAGAGGCCCGCGGCAATCAGAACGATGATGCTCGTCGCCGCGAGCACGAGGAACCACAGGGCGATGGAGATGCTCATGATGCCGAATGTTCCAAAGAAGATCGCATCCGCCCCGATTGCGACGATAATCGCGAGTCGCTCGCGTGTCCACGCGCTTCGTCCCGACCGGTCCGCGCGGCTCCGCTCGATAAGGAATGCGCCGACGACCCCGATTATCGCGGCCGTCCACCCGACGCGCGCCAGCACGTACTGAAGGGGTTGCACCGGAACGGAATAGAGCAGGGTCCGCATGCTGGATCCATCGGCGGTCCAAACGGGGAAATACATCACCTGCGAGACGAGGGCGAGGACGCGCGCGTCGAGGACGAGCCAGATTCCCCAAATCTCGGTACCTCTTGGCCCGCGATCTCTCATGAGTGTCGAGAACAGCGCTTCCTTGGAAATATCTTACGTTTGCCGGTTACAGAGTGAGGATGGGTGGCGGCAAGTCCAAATAGACCCGGACGGATGGCGCGACCGGCCAGGAGACCGCGGACGGCCGACGGTGGTCTTTCGGGATCGCTGAGGAACGTCCCCCCTCCCTCGGAGCGGTGGCCCCGCGCAAGCGGGGGGCCTGAGAGGGCCGGCAAGGGCGCAGAAACGACACAGCCCGCCTCGAGGATGATCCGCCCGGCGGTGACGTTGACGCGGGATCTGGTGAGACGGCGACACCCCACCGGAGCAAGTCCAAGCAGGCGCGATGCGCCAGGTAGGACGCTTAGTCCAATGCCGTCAGAACAGAAGGGGGCGTACGGCGGTCACCTGGCCCCGTCTGTCGTTCGACATGGAGAGAACGACGGAATCTCACGGCGTACGAGCCGTGGGACGACGGAGCCCCGTCGAGGGGTCCGGAGGCGTCTCTCCATAGGACGACAGACGGTCCGCGTATGTTCGCGGGGTCTGCGGGCTTCGGAAACGGTTCGGCGTATTCTCAGGCCGTCGTTCCCGCGGGAGATTGAGATTCTTCTTGAATCCTCCGGGGCCGGCTAACTGTACACCCAACTGCCGCTCCAGGAACCGGAGTGCGGGTTCGAAGTCCGCGTCCAATGCGGTTCACCCGTATCCGGGAAGGTCCGATTCATCGTCGGCATCTCGGACCGGGCCGATGACCTTCTCCGCCTCGCGAACATGGCGAGCGAGGACGTCGCGCCGGTAGTGGAGTAAGATCGTCTTCGGATCCGACCAACCGGCTTGCGACATGAGGCTCCGAAGATCGTCGCCCCAATTCGTCGCGAGCGTTCTCCGGAAGGTCCGCGGGGTGATGCCTTCCGCGTGATGCTTCCGAAGGACCGCGTTCGGCCACGTCCGATGACGATGCGGCTTGTCCGTCTCGCCGCGGAAGATGTGGTCCGTCACTCCGGACTTCTCGATGTAGTCATGGAGTTCCGCGGCCGTCTCCCGCGAGAGGATGGACTCAGCGATCGTGCCGGTCTTCTGCGTCCTTCGACGCAACAGCACGACGTCATCTTCGTTCGCGATGTCCGCGAGCCGCAAGCTCACGATGTCGGAAGGCCTCATTCCCGTATCGTGCAAGAGTCGCACGACGAGTCGCTCCTCCGCGTCCTCGATGCGTTCGAGGATGGCGCGATACTCCTTGTCGGTGACGAGCTTCGGGTTCGCCGCGATCTCCTTGGGCGGACGTCGGATTCGGGCGTCGAGGCCTTTCCACTTCAGGTACAGGTTGACGCCGATGACCTTGTTGCTGAGGGAGTTCTGTCGGAACTTCGACCGGAGCCACGCCTCGTACTCCTGAACCGCCTCTAACGTGAGGGGCCGCGTTCCGAGCCAACCTTGGAACCGCTTGGCCTCTCGCAGATAGAGCCGGATCGTGTCCTCCGTCCGCGCTTGAGAGTTCGCCCGAATGAAGACGTCGAACTTCATCGCGGGCTCCTCCCGCGCGTCTCGTCCGAGAATCCTATCGAGGATTCCCGTGCCGATCCCCTTCGTCCCCCGAGAGGGTTGCAACGCGTCTCGAGGACGCGTCCTCGGGGTTCATGTTGCCCAACTACACGGAATCGTTCCCCTTGGTCCCGTGCGAGGATGCGATGGACCGGGGGCGGCATAAGGCCACCGTCGCGGTTCTCACGGAGAATGGCCCGCCGCAGCAGGGAACGACTCCCTGGAGGGGAGGGCCGCGGCGGGTTGTCAGCGGCATTCCGTACGGGTGAATAAAGGGACGGCTTCCCGCGCTGCGTCATCCGGTCCGCCACCTCCGGAGGAGCCAGACCGCCAGGACGACCACGCCGACGCCGACGCAGCACGCCGCGACGAGCGGGGCCTGGGACCCGATGATCGCGAGGACGTGCGGAATGGCGAAGCCCGACGCGAGCGGGCCGAGACTCAGGGCTTGCCGAACCCGCTGGCCCGTCACGCCCGAGACCTCCTGCGCCCTCCGAAACGGGTGCGAAGCCTTTGCCACACGCCGACGCTCGGGCTAAGCTGGGTCTTCAGTTCCGGCGAGCATTCGCGACACCGTTGTCCGGGCCATCGCCATTGGATGAGGCCGCACTCGAGACAGACGTACCGCCGTCGGGACTTCATGGCGGCCTCCTATCGACCGCGACGACCGTGCTACTGCGGGAGGACTTCGTCGCCCGTCTTCGAGGCGCCGGCGACGATTCTCCAGATTTAGGGGGTGTCAGTTCGTCGCCAAAGTGGCGACGAACGGTTTGACTTCGTCGCCAAGAGGGCGACGAGCGACGAAGTATAAGCCGCCACCCTGTTTTCGCGGTCATGTCAGGGTCTACTCCCCCTCATGCTCGATTTCCGTCACCCAATTCGCGAGCTTCATCCCGCGGGTCGTAATCATCGCCCCGACGCCGGGGAGGGTCTCGATTAGGCCGTGCTCGCGGAGGACTCGGAAATCAGACTCCGCAACGCTCGTCGCATGGACGCCGTACTTTGCGGCGACCTCGTCCGACGTGAGATGATCCTTCACCGCGAGGTCGACGAGGATCGCGAGCGGACGGCTTCCGATGTCGATGCACGTTTGAAGCGATTCCCCTCCGACGAATTGGACCTCGTCCTCGGCATATCGTCGGTAGTCGTCGAGCCGGAGGAGCGCGAACATTCGCTCCAAGAAGTCGACCGCGCTCGCGACGTGCTCGTGCGTCACGAGGACATCGACCCCCGTCGTCGTCGAGAACGCGAGGCATGCCTCCGCGACGGACACGGAGCAAAGGACGTCGAGATAGCCGAGGTTGACGATCGGCAAGCTCGCCGCCCCGTATCGCGTCAGGAGGCGGGGCATCTCCTCCCGGATGAGACGGTCCGCGTCCTCCGTGTAATGAACGTCGTCGACGCGGCGCGTCCACGTCCAGAAGACGTGACGGCGGAAGGCCTCCGCGGGCCACGGTCGGTCGAGATGGAGCGCCTCCGCGATCGTCGCGGCCGGCGTGTCCTCCTCGGCGAACGGAATCCAGAAAGGGATTCGACGGACGTCGGGAGGTCGTGCGAACGCCGGGATTTCGCGGATCGCAGACGCGGGCCACGGATAGTCGGACATCGGGAGGCGCGGGTTCGCCGTCATCAACGTCCGCACGTACGCGGGGCGCGCTCCCTTGAGCTTCATCTGCACGACGACCCGATGATTCGCGAGGACGTCCCGCAATTGCATCTGAAGTTCCGGGGACCATGCCTCGACGCCGTTCAACGTGAGGAGGCCGAGATGATTCTTCGGGAACGCGCCATACTCGATGTATTCGAGGCCGGCGACCTCCTTGTGGGTGAACGTGAGTCCCGCACGGGAGGCGGCCGCCGCGTCGACGCCTTGCCCGAGGCCGAGGCCGATCGTGACGTCGTCGACGAGGGCGGTCTTCGCTGTTCCCGAGTCACCGAAGTAGACCGCATAGAGGACGCCCGCGATCTCATCATGCTTCACGTTGCGAATCTTCGCAATGGAGTGAAGGACGAGGAGAATCGCCTCCTTCGCGGTGTCCCGTCCGATGATGTCCGGTGCGACTTCGTCAAAGAGGCGAAGTCGCGTCGAGTTCCGCGACGTCCCCATCGCGAGAAACAGGTCGCGCTCCTCTCGTCCTAACTCCCGCGGCTCCGGTCGGACGTCCAGCGGCTTGAAGAGTTCCGATACGAGGGAGAGGACGAGCGTCTTCGGGTCCGGCTCGACCGACGCGAAGAAGAGCGCTCGCGGAGGGACGACGACATCCGTCTCCGCGGGTTGAAGGAGATGCATCGGAAGCTCGACGTCGGAGAACTCGGACGTCGCCGAGGCCGGAGGGACATACGACGCGACTTGGAGACGGTGATAGTTCACGCGCCGCTTGACCTCGACGGAGAAGCTCGTCTCCCCGAGAGGCCGCTTACATCCGCCGAGCTCCTCGGAACATTCGAGGGGTTTCAGAAGCGCGTCTCGCCGTCTCGTCGATGCGAACACATACTCGACGGAGTCGACGGAACGCGTTTGCGAGGTGCCGCAACGTTTGCACGTCGCGACGACGCGAGACGGGACGAGCATTGGCTCCGAGATTCCGCGGACCTCCGCATCGACGAGGACCTCGCGATGTCTCGCGCCAAGCTCCTCAATGCGATACGACGAGGCGAGCCGCTCGATCGGGACACGTCCGCGCTCGACGAGGACGCGACGGACGTCCGATTGGGTCTCCTTCGTCTCCTTGGCGGTGGCCCCGATCGCATCCTCAATCCGGTCGAGCGCTTCGACCTCGCCGAACGCATCGAGGATGCGTTGTTCGCGCTGAGCGGAATCGACCGCGTCTTCGCCGTCGTGCGAAGGCAAGACCACTTCAATCGCCTCGCATCCGCGGCTCCGTGAAGAAGTAGGAGCTCTCGCCGCATTGGGGACAGCGGTCGAGCTTCTCGCTCAGAATCCAGATCGCGCCGCAGAGGCGGCAGCGGACTTCGCGGCTTCCATTCTGCGAGCGCTCCGATGCGGGAGCGCCAATCGTTAGCACTTAAGGTGCGTTGTCGCACCTGCGCGGTATGGCCCCAAGACCGAGAGTGTCGGGCCGATAACCTTGCTCGGTAGTCCGCGCTCCATTGGAAGCGGGTATGTACGCGGGGGTCAAAAACGATTCGCATGGAGCGCGGATCGATGAACCCCCGCGGCCGGACGAACCGGCAATCAGGATAGTCCCCGCGGGGCATTCAATCTTTCCTTCGCATGAGCGGATCGCCTCGCGCGCGCGCGAGGCGGCCGGCCTCCCCGAGCCGCCGCGGCCGGTCAACTGTGAGGCCGGTTGCCATCACATCAACCTAAACCAAGCGCTACGTTGACAGTTGACACCTCGGCTTTGGAGCGACACGTCGGGACGAGGGCCGCGCGGCGCGGAAACGTGTGACCCTGCTCGGCGGCAGCCATCACTACAACCTGAACTAAGCGCTGAGCGCACAGTTCACAGGTCGTCTTTGGAACGAGGCTCGCCATCCCTATCGCACGCGACGACACGGCGCAGGAAACGAGGGAACGAGGGCGCGGGAAAGGGCCGGGCCGCATGGCCCGGCATGATGGGGAACGAAGGGGGAGGGCGAGACGCACGTACGACAACGTACGGCGAACAGACGGGGGCGTACGGCGGTCACCTGGCCCTTTATGATGCCGCCACGGGGAGAATGATCCCAGCCGGACCGGACATGTTGCCGCCGGCATAGGACCCTCTGAACGAGGCTTGCAGGCATCTCTTCATAGAACAACAGAAGGCCCCGCGTCTGTCTAGCCGTATCCTGGGACCTCTGGATCGGGCTCAGGATCCCAGAGCCCTCCTTCTTAGGTTCTTACGTCAACGGATCAGTGAGACGACGGCCAAGACAACAGTTGCGCCTGCGAGGACTACGGTGGCAAGGGCGAGTAGTCGAGTTGCCCTAGCCGTTTTCCGCATCTCATCGAGGGTTTTCTCCGAGGACGCGAGGACGAGATAACTCTCGAGCCCCATGACGTGCTCTGCCAACAGTCGAGTCTCAGTCGTTCCCGATGGAGACCTCACGAATGTCCTAACGAGTTCGAGCAATCGAGTCCGAACCTGCGAATCGATGTCCTCGTTCATGAGGCCGAATCGACAGGAAAAGTGAAGTATCTTCGTCTACAGGTGCATCTCCACGTACTCGGGGATCTCACCCTTCCATAGCCGGTTAATCGAGATCCGCTTCTAGCTGGAACTGTCGAGCCTGGCGGCTCGGGACGACCTCGTTGACCGAGGCCTTGCGTCCCGTCCTCAGCGTTCCAAGAGTCCGGTGATGGCGCCAATGATTCCACCTACGATTGCGCCAACCGGCCCGCCCACGAAGAACCCGACCGTCATCAAGCCGGGCACCGTGAAGATGACTATCCTCACGGGCCGATGACTATGGGGCGACTACGCTTAAGTTCTTGCACCGGGTCGACGAAAGTGGTCCCGCTCTGGCCGATCCGAGCAGAAGGGGCCTCCGCCGGCGGTAACCTGGCCCTCGTATCCGAGTTCCTGATAAAGGCCCCGATCGCTCCCTGGCGCCCGCTTCGCCGTGCGGAAAGAGTGAAGTGGGGTGCGAAACATGGGCCTGCGATGTCGGAGAGCCCTTCCCGAATTCGCATTCGCCCAGCGAAACGGGAGGACATCCCGGCCATCGTGACGATCTCGAACGCTTCCGTAAGCCCGGGGGAGGATGTCGGGTTCGGCACGCCGCAGTCCGAATCATCCTTCAGTGATACGAGGCGGCTCTCTGCTGCGTGGCAGGATCCGAACCGCGTGGGTGGGGAGGAGGTCTGGGTGGCCGAGGCCGAAGGTCGCGTCGTCGGCTGTGTGATCCTCGAGGATCGGGGCGAAGCGCTCGAGCTGATCAACATCGATGTGCCACGAGATCTGCAAGGCCAGGGAATCGGCACTCGGATGGTTCGGCTCGTCGAGGAGCGCGCCCGGAAAGAACGAAAGCGCGCCGTGACCCTAGGCACGAGCCGAAACGCGGCGGGGGTGGCGTGGAAATCGTTCCCCTGGTGGACCTCGCAGGGCTTCCGAGTCACAGGCGAGGAAGAAAACGATTGGACTCGGTCGATCGGGCCGGGGGTTCGGGAAATCCGGATGCGGAAGGATCTCCTCGCGCTCGGTGTTCCGACGAGCGACGTCCAACTTCGGGATGTGCGCGAAAGCGACCTGCCGATCTTTTTCGAATTCCAGCGGGACCCGGTCGCCAACCGCATGGCAGCCTTCACGGCGAGGGACCCGTCGGATCGCGCGGCATTCCAAGCCCACTGGGCGAAGATCCTGAGTGACGAGACAATCACGAATCAGACGATCGTCTCCGACGGAAGGGTGGTCGGGCACGTCGCGAAGTTCGTCGACAAGGAGTTCGGCAAGCCGGAGGTCACGTATTGGATCGGAAGGGAGTTCTGGGGCAGGGGCTTGGCCACGAAGGCCCTTTCCGAATTCCTCCGTCACGTCGCTGTGCGTCCGATCTACGGTCGCGCCGCGAAAGACAACCTCGCGTCCCTCCGGGTCCTGGAAAAGTGCGGGTTCCGAATCGTCGGCTATGCCAAGGGGTTTGCGAACGCCCGAGGCGAGGAAATCGAGGAAGTGATGCTGGTACTCGATGCGAACGACGAATCCGCTCGGTGACGATCACCCGGCGCGCTTCTCGGGCGGTGCATCCAGCTCGAACCACAGCTCGACTTCGTATCCGTCCGGATCCGACACGAACACGTACGGCTCTCCGGGGACGAACTCCCCTCGTCGCAGCATCTTGGCACCCGCAGCCTTCGCGTCCTCCACCGCGGCCTCGATGTCTCGGGCATCTCGCAGGCGGAATCCGATGTGGGAGACCCCGCCTGGCACGCCTGCCTTTTGGCGATCCTGCTCGAAGACGATGACGTCGTGGCTCCGCGGCGTCTGGACCTGAATGCTGCGCTCGTCCCGATACAAGACCTCGACGCCGAGGAGGCGTTCATGGAACCGGAGCGAGCGCTCCATGTCGCGAACGGCAAGGCCGACGTGGGTGAGCCCGTAGGTGCGGACCATCGCGTCACGCTCCCGACTTGCGTTCCGCCGGTGCGAAGAATACGAGAGCGGTGAGATCCTCGGCGATATCGTGGAACCGATGCTCCACGCGGGCCGGGACAAACACGACCGATCCTGACTGCACGTCCCGGTCTTCGGAACCGACCCGAATCCGCGCGCGCCCTCCTGTAACGACATAGACCTCATCCTCGGTGTGTGGCGATTGCGGATCCATGGCTGCCTTCGGAAGAGCGTACAGCCCGCCGCTCATGGTCGAAACCCGAAGGAACTCCAGGTACGTTCTCCCCTGGCGCTTTCGGCGGGCTGACAACTCGGCGATTTCGAACGCGTCCATCGAGGCCTCCAGCCGAGGATGATTTCGACGCATATAGGCGTCACGTCGGCCATCCGGTGTAAGCCGCAACATTAAGTAGCATCAACCTGTTTGCGAAGTCGTTCCGATGTCATCCGAACCGACCGAAGACGAGCGGAGGCGCCATTCTCCTCCACCCGTGGAGTTCGTGCGCCCGGATGAGGAGCAGGCCCCGCTCCCACCGCGGGACCAGCCGGCGGCGTGGGTGCCCCGCCCGGAAGACTATCGACCGCCCGAACAGTGGCCCGTTCCGGTCCGGCCACCCCCGGGGCGATCGAACCTCCCGAAGTTTGCTGGCATCCTCCTGGTCCTCGCAGGCGTCGTCGGCATGGCGGGGGCGATCTACAACGCCGTGACCTTACCGTCCGTCGCGGACTACGCCGACTTCATCAATAACAATTCGCCGGAGATCGTCGCGGCCTTGCAGATTTGCGGCCTCATCTCGATCTGGTCGCAGGCGCTTGCAATCCTCGGCGGCGTCATGGCGTTCCAACGCATGAACTGGCGACTGACGCTCGTGTGCGCGATCTTCTCCCTGTTCACCCTCGGCGTCGTCTACTTCGAGGCATCCGCCATTGGGTTGCTCGGCCTCATCGTGACCGTGCTCGCGCGGCCATACTTCGTGACGTAAGTCGAGAGACCCGCAGACAGTCGCCGTCGGTCTTCAAGCGCGGATGTCGTCTCGTCTTCGGATGAGGAAGCGACATACCGGATCGCCCGCGACGACCCGGTGGGACGTCTCGACGTCGGCGTGGAGCAGTTTCTGGAACATCTCCCGTTCGACGCCGCACGCGTCGGGATAGACTTCGGCTACGGCCATGATGGGGCAATTGTGCTCCATCATCTCGATCGACGTGCGGCCGGCGCGGCCGAGTTCCGCCATGTAGCCGCCCTCGTCCCGAATCTTGACAAGCTCCTCGACCCGACCGCGCAACGGGCCGTCCGGGATCCGATGGCGGTTCGCCTCGAGGACCTCCTGCGCGCGCTGCTTCAGGAGCCGGACGACCGCGTCGTGTCCGAGTCTTTCCTCGATGAACCGCAGCGCGCAGAGCGTCATGTGCGTGTACGCTTCCGGAAAGAGGGACGCGGATCGTCCGCTGAGGCGGAAATAGACCCGGGGGCGGCCGCGACCTCCCGCCTTGAAGGACCGCTCGATGAGGCCTTTCCCCTCGAGTGCGGTGAGATGCTTCAACGTCGCCATCTTTGATATCCTCAGCTCCAGCGAGAGGTCCGTCAGGGACACGGAGCCTTGGCGCTTCAGGGACAGGAGGATCTGCCGCTTCGCCGACGAGAACCCAGCGTCGAGCGCGCCCGCGTCGACTTCGCCCGGAGCCATCATGCGAGGAAGAAGGCGAGCGGAGATAATATACCTGATCATTTACAAAATAAACTTCGGCGGACCTCTCACAGGTGGCGCCGCCTCGCAAGATTCTTCCACCGGCGGACGTTCGCCTCCGCAATGCGGAAACGGACGCTGGGCCGGACGCGGCTCCAAGTCGGCGAGATCGGGTTCGGCGCATGGGCCGTCGGTGGGAACGCCCACGGCAATTCGTACGGTCCGACGGACGACGCGCAGTCGATCGCCGCGATCCGCCGGGCGCTCGATCTCGGCGTCAACTTCTTCGACACGGCAGACGTCTACGGCTGGGGACACAGCGAGGAGATCCTCGGACAGGCCCTCGAAGGCCGCCGCGATGACGTCGTCCTGGCGACGAAGGTGGGCGGGGACTTCTACCACGGCGGCGTCCGTACGAACTTCGAGCCGGGGTACATCGCCTTCGCCCTCGAACAGTCCCTCCGGCGGCTGCGCACGGACCGCGTGGACCTGTACCAGTTGCACAATCCGCCGCCGGAGATGATGGGGGACCCCGCGACCTACGAGGCGCTCGACTCGCTGAGGGCGGAACACCGGATCGAGCACTATGGGGTCTCGATCCACGAGCCGTACGAGGGGACGTTGTGCCTCGAGGCGGGGAAGCCGGACGTCCTCCAGGTCCCCTTCAGCCTGTTCCGCCAGGAGTGGATCGACGAGCTTTTCGCCGAGGCCCGGACGGCGGGCGTCGGGATCATCGCCCGAGAACCGCTCGGCAACGGATTCTTGACTGGGAGGATCCGGCCCGACGCCCGGTTCCCTCCGGGAGACATCCGCCATCACTGGACGCCTTCGATGGTCGCGGGACGCGCGACGGCGGCGGACGGGCTCCGATTCCTCGCGCGTCCGGACCGGACGATGGCCCAAGCGGCCCTGCGGTTCGTCCTCGCGTTCCCGGAGGTGTCCGTCACGATCCCCGGGGCGAAGACGCCGGCGCAGGTCGAGGAGAACGCGGCCGACGCGCCGCCCCTCACCGACGCGGAGGTCGCGAAGGCGCGCGTGGTGTACGCGAAGGACTTCGACCTCTGAGCCGACGTCTGAAAGCTTTTAGCCAACCCTCCGCTTAGCCCTCCATGGGAGCGCGCAGGCGAATGTGGGGCCGGGACGACCTCCTCGCCGAACTCAAAGGGCTTGGCCTTCTGCGCGACCGCGCGCTCGAACGTTCGTTTCGCCGCGTGCGGCAGGAGGCGTTCTTGCCGGAGGTGTTCGGGCCGCTCGCGTATTCGGACATGCCCCTGCCGATCCTCGCCGCCCCGAGTCCGCCGACGATGCCCTCCCCGCGATGCCTCATCGCCGCGCTCGACCTCCTCGAGCCCGCGTCGGGCCAGCGCATCCTGATCGCGGGATGCCGTGGCGGATACGTCGCGGGGCTCCTCGCGGAGATCGTCGGCGCGGAGCGCATCGCCGTCGCCGAGTCCGATCCGGCCCGGCTCTCCCGCGCCGCCGAGAGACTCCGGGATGCGGGGCTCGACCGCGTGCGCGTCGTGTCCGCGCCGCCCGAGGAAGCGTTCGACCGGATCCTCGTGCTCGACGCCACGCCGCCGCGGCACCTCGTCCCGAGGTTGGCCGATCCGGGTTTCCTGATCGCCCGCGGCCGCGGCGTACACGATCTCGCGTTCCTCAAGCTCGTCCGGAACGCCGGGGAGACGATGCAGATGACGTTCAACGAGGCGCCGTCCGGCGGGATCGCGGGAGGGCGCGACTCGGAGCCGCCATGCGCCGTGGACTTTGGCCGACTCTTCGCCGTCGAGGACCTCCTCGTCCATGCGTGGGAGGGCCGCGTCACGGGCCACTACGACCAGCACTTCCGAGACATCGCGGAGGAGACGTTCGCCGGCGGGCCTCTGGACGTGAGCGCCTTCGACCCTCACGACGAGCCGCGCAAGGACGCGGCGCGACGTGCGTTCCAGGCCGCCTACATCCTGCAGAGCGCGGGGGAGCTGGACCGGGCCGCCGATGCGTACGAGCGCTCGATCCGCCTCGTCCCGTCAGCCGAGGCGCACACGTTCCATGGGTGGACGTTGAGTTTCATGGGCCGGTACGACGACGCGATCGAGGCGTGCAAGCACGCGATCGAGGTCGACCCCGCGTTCGGCAATCCGTACAACGACATCGGGGCGTACCTGATCGAGGTCGGCCGTCTCGACGAGGCGATCCCATGGCTTGAGCGGGCGACCACGGCGCCCCGCTACTGCTGTTACTTCTACGCCCACACGAACCTCGCGCGCGTCTACCTGCAAAAGGGGATGCGGGAGAAGGCGCGGAAGCACTTGCTCCAGGCGCTCCGCGTGAACCCGGAGTACAAACCCGCCCAGGAGCTGCTGCGCCGGATTGATGGCCACGGCGGCTATCACGCGTGAGGCGCGAGAATCGCATCGCGAACGGCGAGGAACTCGTGGTGGGAGAGCGTCGCCTCCGGACCTCGGGACACGAGGATCTCTGCGGAGCCTTCCGCGGTCGTTAGGATCAGTTTGTCCGCGACGACCCGCGAACCTGAGGACACGTCCGCAGGCTCGACGACGTGGGCGACATCGCTGACCGACTTCCGTTCCATCTCCCTTTGAATGACATAGCCTTGGAATTCCTTGACGTTCCAAGCGCCGTGCACCTCGAGATGCGCGCGAAACTCGAGGATGCGCCGGTCCGTAACAAGGAGCGTACCCCCTTGGACTGCGAGCAGCACGAGGGGCCATTCCTCATCCCCAAGGTGTTGACCGAACAACGACAGGCGGTACGGATCCCTCCTCGCGCCGCGACCGAGCCCAAGCACTGCCGTCCTCTCGAACGCGTCGGCGTCGCGCATCTCGCGACCGATGGGATCGCGGGAGATGAACGTTCCCTTGGGGGTCCGTACGACGAGCACCCTTAAGTTGGCCGCCAGATTGACTTGGGCGACTGTGTCGACGACGAAGACGGGCGAGGCGAAGGACGCGTTGGAACGAGGGGACTTCGAGGGCGCGTTCCGCATCGTCGAAGAGGCGGTGGGCGCCGCTCCGGACGACCCGGAGGCGCGTGAGCTCTACGCGGTCACGCACCTCGCGAAGGCGATCCGGCTCTCCGACCGCGCCCGGGAGGCCCGGCGACAGGAGTTGATTCGCCGCGCAATCGATTACGACGTCGAGTTCGAGGACACCGCAGACGTGTCCCGGATGTTCGACGAAGCCCTCGCCGCGATCGAGGATGTCTTGCGAGTACAGCCGGGGCACTGGAAGGCGCTCCTCCTCAAGGCGAGCCTGCTGTTCCGGAAAGACCGGGTGGCGGGACGTCCGCAGGCGCTCGAGATCCTCGCGAAACTCGCGGACGCGGACCCGACGAACCGACAGGTGCCCTTCACGATCCGGAAGATCGAGCGCCCGTGTCCCCGATGCGAGGACACGGGCTTCTGTTCGTACTGCAAGGGCCGTGGGAGCAAGCGATTCCTCCGGATCGAATCGAAATGCGCAAAGTGCTACGGCCGGGGCATCTGTCCCGCGTGCGGACTCCTCTAGTCACTCGTCCTCGTCCTCGAGGTCCGCGAGCGCCTGGTCCTTCCCCTCGATCCACTCGACGCGGTCCGCGCGGCCGATCTCGCCGCAGGCGAGGCACTCCCACCCGAGCGCGTAGTCCTCGAACATCACGAGGCCCCGTTCCTCCTTGCCGCATTTCGAGCACGGACCCGTCACGTAGCCGCTCACCCGGAACGCGCGGATGACGGTCTCGCCCATCGGCTGACCCCGCGCACGCCTCACTTGTCCGCGGCGTCGTCCTCGCCGGTCGGGTGGACGTACCAGTCCGGCACGCCCTCGTCGCCGCCGAGGTCGCACTTCGGGCAGACGTAATCGAGGATCGGATAGTTGCCGTGGGAGTGTTGCACGAAGAAGATCTTCTCGGAACCGCACTTGTCGCACTTCTGCGGCTCCCCGCCGATGTTCTTCCGGCTGAACATCGCGCGTACGAGACGACGGGCGGACATAAAGCTGCCGGTGCCCGCAATCTCTTTCGGAGGAAGCCCGATGGCCGTCCGTGTTCCTGCGGTTCTCCCGCTTCCGGTTCCGGGAGGGCAAGGAGTCGGACGGGATCGAGATCCTCCGGAGGCATGCGACCGCGATCCGCGCGGCGCCAGGCTGCCGGGACGCATGGCTCGGGCAGGGCCAGCATCCCGCGACGGAATGCGTCCTGGTGGCCCTGTTCGACGACGAAGATTCCCTCCGGAGGCTCGAGGCGCGCCTGCGCTCGGATCCGCTCCAAGGAGGCGATTTCTTTTCCCTCCTCTCCCTGACCACGGCGCCGCCGGAAGTCACGCAGTACGAGATCCGGTAGTCGGGAGTCAGGGAGCTTTTTAGGGGGGTGTGCCGATGCGGACCCGGGGAAATCAATGGCGGTTTCATTCGCGACGCTCGACCAACGACTGTCGCGCGACGTGCGTCAGCTGCACGACTATCTCTGGGACCCCACGTGGACCGGGAACGAGGAACGGCTTCGGAAGGACCTGCTGAGGGGCGCCGCGTCGCTCGACGCCTTCCTGAAAGTTGGCGGTCGCCTGCGCAAGCACGCGGCGGCGCTCGCGACGCCTTGGAACCGGGAGCATCAGGGAAGCGCGTTGTACGAATTGCTCGATGATGTGCTCGGCCTCACGGCCGCCACCGAGCTGATCCCGAAGTCGAAGCTCCGGGAAGCCGTCGTGCGGGCGGAGGCGGTGATCGAGAGCACGAGCATCGGAGTCTGCTCGACCGCGAATTGCTTCGAGATCGTCGAGGAATGGGAGGCGAAGAAGATCGATTTCGAGACGTACACCCGACGCCTCGCGGACGCCCTCGCGTCGAGACTCGTCCTGCAATCCGATCAGTTCCGGCGAGTCTTGAACGCCATCCATGACCTCGGATCGGAATGGGACGTGTCGGCATCGAAGACGGAACAAACGCTGGCGGCGCGGGCCGCGACCGAAGGCGCGGCGTGGTGCGTGATACGCAGCATCGCGATCCGCACGATGCTCGGCGAGCCGCCAAAGGTGCCCGAGAAAGACTTCGGAGACCTCCTGGAACGGGTCGTCCGGAGGCTGTGATGGGTACCTCAGACCTTTGAGTCAGACGGGATCCTCATCGCCGATCCAATACAGCCGCCTTCTTCACGCGGTCCACGATTGAGTGCGAAGCTGGGACGCGACGCAAGCGCCCACGAAGCGACTCTTTCGGCGCGCCGCGCTCGACGGGGCCGCCTGGTGCGCGGTCCGGGTGAGGTCGATTCGCAGCATGCTCACGAATCCCGCTCAAGTATCGCGAGAGTGACTTTCAGGCGGTGATAGAAAACGCTCCCAGCCGGACGTGAGATGGCGGCCGTCCGCGAAAGCGCCATCGCAAGCAACGGGCACCAATGCCAAGCATTGCCTCAGTTTCGGGCCAGAGGCTCGTGCTTTCGGTGGCCCCCCTGACGCCTTTATGAGGCACCCTCCACTAGGGTCTTCTGAGTTAGTGTTTGAAACCACAGCAGGGAGTTCTCTGGGCTGGTCCCCCGCCCAGGATCATCCCTCGACGCCCAGACCACGGGCGGACCCCGCGAGGAGAACACATCAGCGTTGGACAGCGGAAGACGACGAATACCTACGGGCTGCATTTGGCAACACGCGGTCGGCTGAGATAGCCGCTCGCCTAGGACGAACCCGCGTGGCCGTGGCGCAGAGGGCGCTGAAGGTCCTCCGGCTGCCGAGAAAGAGGATCAGGCCTTCATGGGAAAGCTGGGACCCGAATTCAGATGCATTTCTCCACTCGAACTATGGCAGAATCCGCACAAGGGAGATAGCGGCGAGCCTTCACCGGACGGTGAGCTCGGTCCATAGTAGGGCGCACATCCTCCACCTGACGCGTCGAACGGTCAGAGGGCCAAACCAGCCCTGGAGCATGGACGACGAGCTTTACCTTCTCGGGAACTATGGGAAGGTACCTCGAGCAGAGCTGGCGAGGCACCTGCACCGTACACCGGCCGCGATCTACGGAAGGGCATCACAGCCGCGCTGGGGTCCCGCCGCCCCACGAAGCTCCCGGAAAGATTGGATTCCGAGCGAAGACGCAATCTTACGTTCCGGGTATGGAAAGACGCCGATTCAGTCCATCAGCCATGTTCTCGGCAGGACAATCAGCTCAATCTATTCCAGGGCACACAAGCTGGGGCTCACTCGATCCACGACGATGGCGAGGCGACGAGACTGGACGCGCGACGAAGACGATTCCCTGCGTTCCATGTATGGGAAAATCAGGCCGGAGGAAATCGCGAGGAAAATAGGTCGAACCCGGCCATCGGTATACCACCGGGCCGAGCGGTTGGGGCTTGTGTCGATTGTGCGGTCCCCGGAATTTCTCCGCCGCCAGTCCTTGCCGAGGACGGCTCGGCCGTTCCCCGGGCTCTCGAATCCGCTCGACATCGGCTACGTCGCTGGAATTGTCGACGGAGAAGGCTCGATCCTTGGCCCACGGAACGTCGCCGTCCGCGTGAACATGGCGACAAAGGAAGTGATAGATCATCTCTGGAATCTCTGTGGCGGCACAGTCACAGGCCCGTATGAGAAGAGGAGTGGGAGGTCGGAAATCTGCAAGCCTCAGTACCATTGGACTATATCGTCCGCGGAGAACGTATACCAGCTCTTGAAAGTCCTGTTGCCCTACCTAATCGTCAAGAGAGTAAAGGCGGAGGAAGTGATTCGGTTCCTTGAGAAGAAGTGGTTCTCATGAGAGACGTCAAACCAACCGTCATCAAAATTGGCGAGACAAAGGTCGATCCGGCCGCGCTTGCAGAAGTTCTCCACCATCTCGGGGTCTCAAAGGAGTACTCGGACTGGTTCGTTAGTACCCGGGAAGCGGAGGGCCAGGCCCTCATCGAGTTCGCGGGCAGGATTTGCTACGAGAGCTATCAACCTCACCTGAACCCAAACGTCACAAAGATTCGCGAAGATCCGGCCGCCTACTACCGGAACATTCTCAAGAAGGGCGATGGTTCAATCCTGGAGCAGGCCCATGTTGTATTCGCCCTATTAAATATAAGTCGCGTGTGTTCTCATGAACTTGTGCGTCACAGGGTCGGGACGGCGATCAGCCAGGAGTCGCTCCGGTACGTTCGCCCGAGGGAACTCAAATTTTGGATTCCGGAGGAGCTCAATGCGGGACAACGCGAATTCATGGCGAAAACAGTTGACCAGATCGAGGAATCCTACCGCAAGATGGAAAGTGAAGTTCCTTGGGAAGATTTGTCCATGGATGAAAAAAAGCGAATGACATCTGCGTTGAGGAGAATTCTACCGGACGGCATCGCGACAAACATGATCTGGGGCGCCAATCACCGGACCCTGCGGTGGCTCATCGAGATGCGGACCGATCCGTCGGCTGAAGTCGAGATTCGCATGGTGTTCGACCGGATTGCGCAAATTTGCAAACGGGACTACCCCAACATCTACCAGGACATGGTTCGCGAGGAGCTCTCCGACGGGACCGGTTCGTGGAAGCCGACCATCCGGTCGAAAGTGTGAGCTCTCTGAGAGTCTTGGTTCAGAGCCACCGAAACAGGACCTTCCAGAACTCGCCCTTCTCGGCCTTCTTGCCGCCCGCGAGCACCGCCTGGAGCACGTGCTTTTTCTGGGCGTCTACGTTCTCGTATCCGGCGGACATCGCATCGTAGTGCGAGAGCCTCTCGAGGGTCGTCTTCTCGACGAGGATGGCCTGACCCTCTCCGACGACCTCGTCCTTGAACTTCACGACGAGCCGGTTGCCTGCGACGAGGCCGATTCGATCGTGCTCCTGCGGCGACAGGTACGTCTGATAGACGTACTGCTTCCGGAGCTTCTCCTCGGCGCCGGAATACGTAATCACGATCGTCTTCGGGGGCGCGGCGTTCGGCGGGATCATCCAATCCGTCGGCGGCCGAACCGTCGAGCGGAGATGAAGCTTTCTCCGTCACAACGCCGCGAGGACCTCGTCCGCGTGGCCCTCCACCCGCACCTTCGGCCAGACCCGCGCGATCGTGCCCTCCTCGTCGATCAGGAACGTCGTGCGCTCGATCCCGAAATACTCCCGTCCGTACAGGTTCTTCTTCTTCCAGACGCCGTACGCTTCGGTCACCCGGCCGTCGACGTCGCTCAGCAGCGGGAAATTCAGGTGGTACTTGTCCTTGAACTTCACGTGGCTCGTCGTATCGTCGCGGCTCACCCCGAGGACGATCGCCCCCTTCGAGGTGGCGCGCCCCAGGTTGTCGCGGAACGAGCAGGCTTCCTTCGTGCACCCGGGCGTGTCGTCTTTCGGATAGAAGTATAGGACGACCTTCTTGCCGCGGAAGTCCTTCAGCCCGACCGTGCGCCCGTCGTCCGCCGGCAACGTGAAGTCGGGCGCCGGTTTTCCGGCCTCGATCATCGGTCCACCGCCCGTCCGCACGCGTCGGCTCGATTTAACGTCACCGATTCCGGGCGCGGGCCCGCCGGCGCGCGATGCGCGGGTTCCTCCATTCTAGTATCAACTTTGGTATTTCTCGTCGCATCCTTTATGTAAACGGACCCGGTTCGTTTTCGTCAACCTCCCTTAGCCGCAGGTACGAAAGGGACACAATGCCCCGTAGCTCGACGCCTCGGAAGCCGGTGCGCGGCCTCAGGCCGGTCGTCAAGCCGTCCGCCGACAAGCCGAAGCCGGCCAGAGCCCCGCCGCCGTCCGAAACGGCTTCCGCCGTCCAGCAGGGCCTCCTCCAGCTGACGTTCGCGCGGCACGCCCACGGCTACGGCATCCTCGCAGCGGCCGCCTACCTGCTCAACGCGATCCTCTTGCTCACGCTCGCCCCGCAACTCGGCTCGCAGCAGCCGCTTCCGCTGCCGCCCGGCTTCCGGACCGAGTACCTCCTCTGGCTGCTCCCCGCCGTCGCCGGCGCCCTCGCCTCCTGGGACGCGGTCCGGCTGAAGCGGGAGCCGTACCGGAGGCACTACCTCTCCGGGCACTTCGCCACGTCGACCGTCGGCATGGCCCTGTTCTTCTTCGTCGCCATCGCAATCATCCTGCGCGAGAGCCTGCCGGCGTTCGTGCTCCCGTGGGTCTTCCCGCTGGCGGTTGCGGGCCTCCCGACCACGATCATCTCGATCGGGATGACGTGGCAAGGGTGGGGCGTCCGGAAGGTAGGGAGCTTCGTCTCCGCCATCGTGTTCCCGATCCTGATGGTCTTCCTCGTCATCGGCCAGGTCACGCTCACGATGCCGCTCGGCCCCCTCCTCTTCATGATCGCCTTCCTCACCGGAGCCGTCACCACGGAGATTTCCGGCTCCCTGCTGCACATCATCGCGTCCTCGACGTCCGTCTATCAACGGGAGATCTTGAAGGCGGACAACACGAAAGTCGCGATGCTCCAGCAAGACTACCAGAAGAAGCGGGAGGCGGTCGACTACAAGGAGAGGGCCCTCCGAGGCCGCGAAGCCCACCTCGAGGCGTTGCAGCAGGAGCTCGAGGACCAGGCGAAAGACCTGAAGACGAAGATCTCCGACGCGGCGAGCCGTGAGGCGACGATCGAGAAGGCGACGAAGGACCTACGTGATCTGGACCGGAAGGTCGCATCCGCGCGGGCGGAGATCGAGGCGAAGGCCGAGGAAGTGCGCCTCCGCGACGGCGATGTGGCGACGCACAAAGCCGAACTCGAGAAGACGCGGCAGACGCTCAACGCGCGCGAGGCCTCCCTAGCGGAGCGCGAGAAAGAGGTCAAGCGGACGTCGATCGAGATCACCTCCCAGGTCCGCGGCGCCGAAACGAAGGTCAAGTCGATCGAGGAACGCGAGTCCCGCATCCAGGAACTCGAGAGGTCGTTCGACGCCAAGCGCACGGCGATGATGAAGAAGGAGAAGGAGCTCGAGCTAAAAGAGTCCGAATTGCGGCTGAAGGGCGAACACGCCGAGGCGACCACCTCCGCCGGGGAGGCGACCCGAATCCGAGAGCTGAAAGACTGGGAGACCAAGATCCTCGCCAAGGAGAAGGAGGTCGGGAAGAAGGAGGTTGAGGTGCGGACAATGGAGAGCCAGCTCCGCGAACGGTACGAGAACGCGACCCGGATCGAGAAGCAGTTCCAAGGGCAGCGGAAGATGTTCGAAGACCGCGAATCGGAGCTCGTCTCCCGCGAGAAGGCGATCTCGGACAAGGAGGCGGCATTGAGGGAGCGGGCGGCAGAGATCCAGCGGCAGGGAGCCGCTGTCCAGGACGCCCAAGTGCAGCTCGACGACAAGACGAAGAAGTACGCCGAGCTGTTCAAGGACACGAAGATGAAGGAGGCGGCCGCGGGCTCGAACGAGCAAGACATCCGCCGGCAGAAGGAGGCGCTCGACTCCCGGGAACGGAAGCTCGCGGAGATGCAGGGGAACCTCCAATCGGAAATCAAGAGGCTGAACGAGGAGAACCGGACCATTCTGGAGAAGTCTAAGGAGCTCGAAGAGCGGGAGTCGGACTTGCAACTGCAATCCCTCGAGCTTGAGACGAAATCGCGAGAGGCGCGCGCATCGGCATCGACACCGGGTATGCGGGACATGGGCCGCGACGCGCAACTCGAGGAGTGGGAGCGCCGGCTGCGGGAGCGGGAGGAGGAGTTCAAGCGCCGGCTGTACCAGAAGGAGAAGGAGTTCGAGATGCGGGAAGGCGCCCTCAAGGCCCGCATCACGACGCCCGCGGGCGAAGCGGAAGCCGAGGAAGCGGTCGCGGTCGAGAAGAAAGCGGATCGCGTCAAGACCGGCACCCCGCGCCTCGACGACCTCCTCTATGGGGGCATTCCGTTCAACTCGAACGTCTTGTTCGTCGGGCCGGCGTTCGTAGGCAAGGAGGTCGCGCTCCTGAACTTCGTCGCGGAGGGCCTGAAGAAGGGGATCCCGGCGATCATCATCACGACGACGAAGCTCCCGATCGACGTCGCGAAGGACATCGCGCCGATCCTCCCGACGTTCGTGGAATACGACCAGCTGGGCCTCGTCCGGTGGATCGACTGCACCTCCCCGATGCAGGGGGGCAAGCCGGTCCGCGAGAAGAGCGTCTGGCGGGTGAACGGGCCGACGGACTTCGACAACATCCACCAGATCGTGGACCAGCTCGACGATGAGTTCAAGAAGAAGTATCCGTACTTCCGGCTCGCCTTCCTTACGCTGAGCTCGGCGATCACCCAGGCCGACGAGCGAGAAGCGATGAACTTCTTCCAGCGGCTCGTGAACCGGCTGCGGCAGACGAAAGCGGTGTCCGTCATCACGGTGGAGCGCGGCATGCACACGGACCAGACGCTCGAAGCGCTCGAGCACACGGTCGACGGCGCGATCCACTTCAAGTCGGACAAACAGAAGACGATGCTCCAAGTCGTCGGCCTCGGCGAGGTGCAGACGCACGACTGGGTGCCGTACAAGTTCACGAACAAGGCGATCATGATCGGGTCGTTCCAGCTCGAACGCATCCGGTGACGCCATCCATTGGCCCTGCCGGACGAAGCCGGCCATTTCGGAAGGAGGCCAGTCTTGCAGCAGCCCACCCCGGACCCGACTCGGACTCGGGAGAATGGAGCTATCGCGAAAACCGGCTGTGCACGCGCGGGGGCGGCATCAGCAAAGAGTCTGGTTGCTTGGCGTCGTAGGCCAGCCGCAAATATCGAAGAATTGGTGCTCCGCCTAGAAGGGAGTGAAGATATACAACGTGATTGTCGCGTTACCCGTCACGGTCTGGTCGTGGCTCGAGTAACCTGACCAGACGGCGTGGTAGGTGTGCGTGCCATACGGAGGATAATCAACATAGTAGCCGCCTGTGGTGGCCGTCCCTACTTTCACAGCGTCCCGATATATGTCCGCGTCTACGGGTGCCCCGCAGGGAGGGGTATCGCCACGGATGCAATCGTAGGTGAATATGTTGACCGTCATGTCGGGCGTAGGACATGGCGCCAGTGTGTACGACCATTGAGAAATGTCGATATCCCATCCGATGAAGACCCATAGAGTAAGAGTATGGGTCCGATAGTTGCTCGGCACGATCCATGTGCTCGACATGTCCACAGACGCCCAGCTTCCAGTGGTGAACATCACCTGTCGATAGTCGGCACCACTGTCGCTGGAAAAAGCCCCTGTACCGCCGATTCGAGTCGGGCCGGTCGACGAACTCACATCAATAGGGCTCGAATCGTAAAGCTTGGACCACACCTGAGGATCGTTACGCTGGTCAAATGTCGTGGGATCCGTGCCGCTTCCTTCCGCTGCATAGCCGTAGGAAGGGTCCTTAACGAGGGTCACCGACTCGGTTCCGTCATCGTTCAGCTGCCGAGTCGCGATTTCTCTCGCTTCCCCGAAGAGGCTGCCGACACTCTTAAAAGCGCTAACTACCTTCGAACTGCACTGGAGCGGAGACGCCCCGGCTTGCTGTACGAGGACGAGAGGGGTAGCAAACAAAAGGAGGGCGACGAGCCCCACGATTCCTTTCATTTTGTGCAGCCCTCGAGAAACCGCACCAAGGGATGACTGAATTCCACGGCGCCCGCAAATTTGGAGAAGTCATAGCCGTTGTCGGCACATGCGATTACTTCAGGTATCACTTGTGATAACATGGCATACCTGCAAAAGCTAGTCAACAGCGAGTCACGTGGCCAGAGGAGGAAGGAGGAAGGCGGTGCGCTCGGCAATCGAGCGGTTGCGATGTGCGCGACCAACGGGCCGGAGTTACCCTGCGCGGTCGTTGACCCGAGGTCTCGAACGGAAGGTGATGTACCAATCACGGATCGGAACCGTAGAGCTCGCGAACGATGCGATTCATGGGTGGCACGCAATCCGAGAGAAGTATCCTCCCGGCATGGATTCAGTGGAGCGTCAAGGCGAGCGCTTTCCAACCTGCTGAGCCAGCACTACACCCGAAATGACCAGTGCGCCGCCGATTGATGCGCCAGCGGTCAACGACTCTCCAAGGACCACGATTCCACCGAGAACAGCGACGAGGGTGCTCGCGTAGATGTATGCGCCGGCAGACGCCGCGGGGATGCGCTGCAAGGCGCTGAACCAGATCCCGTAGCCAAGGAACGTCGGGAAAATCCCTAGATACACGACGGGAATCCATCCGGGGAGACCCATCCCTTTGAGGTCCGCCAGGACGCTTGGTCCCGTCGCGATTACGAGCGGGACCAGAATGACCGTCCCAATCAGAAGGGTCCACGCGACGAACGTTAAGGGAGGATACCGACGGAGGTAACCCTTGCCGAGGACCGCGTACAGGGCCGAAAAGATTGCGGGCGGGACGACGGTCAGGGCGCCTTCCGAGGCGCGGAACGTGAACTGGCTCTCGGGGCGGACGAAGAAAATCATGACCGCGAGGCCGGCGAACGCGACGGCGATCCCCGCGGATTGCAACGGTCCGATCCGTTCCTTCAGGATCGGGATCGCGAGCAGCGCCATGAACGCCGGGGCGGAGGCGATGATCAAGGCGGCAGTCCCCGCCGTCACGTTGGGGTCCGTCTCCCCTAGGTTCAGGAACAGGTGGTACCCGACGAAGCCGAGGAACGCGAGCACGAGGAGCATCGGGAGGTCCGCGCGCGCGGGCGGCCGCCGGACGTTGCCGCTCCGCACGAGGTATCCGAAGAAAAGGACGTCCGCGACGACGAACCGGAGGAAGGTGAGCGTGACCCACGACATCGAGGCCAGCGCAGCCTTGATGGCGACGAACGCGAGGCCCCAGAACAAGACCAGCAGCACCATCGGTGCGTGGACCGTCCAGGCGCGGGACCCGTTGGCGGCCACGCGCCGACGAAAGGCGCGGCCCATAAGAACGTGCGCCCATCCATCGCCGGCTCGTCACAGCAGGTAGACCGGCGGGAAATCGGATTCGGCGGACTTGAACAAGTTCGGCACGTCTCCCGAGCCGCCCACCAGGCGGCGGCTCAGCTCTTTCTGTCCCCGCTCGAGCAGGTCGGGGTTGTACGAATACTGGATCCGCACGTAGTTCGTCGCACCGACGGATGTCTTGCGGTTCAGGAACTTCCCGAAGTCCTTCCAGCCGGGCGGCTGCCTCGAGAAGACGTTCGCCATCTCGACCGCGAAGCGTCCGCCGATGAAGAACGCCTTCCACTCGTTCACGTTCCGCTCATCGAGGCGGCCCTCCACGAGCTTTGCCACGCCGTCGGCGTACGTCGGGTTGATGTACTGCCGGAACGCCTCGAGGTTCGCGAGCGCCTCCTCGAGGTTCCCGACGTCTTCCGGATTCAGGACGGGTTTCGGCGGGGCGTTGTACCACTTCGCTTGGTACGGAGCGTACTTCGCTGCGCCGGCCTCGATCTCCGATTGCGCGGCGGCCCGGTCGACCAAGAAGTGAACTCGGTTGTGCGACAAGAGGTAGTCGAGGACGAGCGTCGTTTCGACCTTCTCCGCAACATCGTCGACGTTCCGGTCCGCATACTTCCCCAGATCCCGCCAGATAATCCGATGGTATTCGTCCTTCAACGCCCGGAGCGCTCCCTCACGGACGTAGATGCCCCATCGGTCGGCAAAGAGACGGAAACTCACGTAGAATGCGACCGCTTCCGGTCCGATCTTCAACATCGTCGGGAGCGTGTTCGGATCTTTCGCTGCCTCGACACGATAGCTAGATAGGCTCTCGGCCGTGAGCTCGAACGGTCGAGCACCCTGCAGAGGCGGCAGGGACCCGTGGCCGGGAATCCGAACTCCTTTCGGGTCGGAGAACTCTGGGTGGGACGCGGCGAAACCCGAAAGGTCCTCCATCGCAGTCCCCATGGTTGCGGCCGGCTTAAGTCCTTGGCATCAGTAGAGGAGGCACTCGACGATTCGGCCTTCGACGTTCTTCGGGGCGAGCAGGTCTGGGCTCCGGAATCGCACCACCACCTCTTCTTCATCGACGACGATCCCTTCGACCGCCTTCGCGAGCGGCTCCGCCGCCTCGGGGACGATCGACTGGGCGTACGCACTGATCGCCGCCGAGTTCCCGTCTCGCACTCTCCGCCGTGCGGATAACCCGGCGGCCCGCCAGTCTTCTTCCGTCCCCAGCGACGCCTCGTCCGCTTTCGCGCGGACCGGGTCGAGCCGCCTCTGTTCGAGGTAGTCGACGAAGTCCCTGCCCTCCCAACCGCACGTCGGAAGTGCAGCCGGACACCTCGGATGGAACCGGCATCCGGCAGGCGGGAAGATCGCATCCGGCACCTCTCCTCGAGGAAGCGTCCGTTCCCGTACGCGTCCCGGCTCCGGTACCGGAATCGCGCCGAGCAACGCGCGGGTATAGGGGTGCTTCGGGTCCCGGAAGATCAGTTCGGTCGGACCCATCTCGACGATTCGGCCCAGGTACATGATCGCGATCCGGTCGCAGACGAACTTCGCGGTCGCGAGGTCGTGCGTGATGAAGAGATACGCGAGGCCGTGCCGCTGACGCAACTCGAGGAGCAGTTCGAGAATCCGAGCCCGGATCGACATGTCGAGCATCGCGACGGGCTCGTCCGCGACGATGAGGGAGGGGCGGAGGACGATGGCGCGGGCGAGCACCGCCCGCTGCTTCTGTCCGCCACTCAGGTCGGCGGGGTACTTCGAGAACAAGTCATCGGCAGGCGTGAGTCCAACTTCGTCCATGACGCGCAACGTCGCATCTCTTGCCTCCGCTTCGACGGCGGTTTCGTGCACACGCAGCGCGTCCATGATCGCCTGGCCGATCGTCATCCCCGGGTTCAGCGCGCCATGAGGGTCCTGGAACACGATCTGCATCCGCGGCCGGAGCGGTCGCAATTCGTTCTCCCTCAGATGCGTGATGTCCCGGCCCTCGAATACAATCGCGCCGCGGGTCGGATCGACGAGGCGGAGTACGGCCCGGCCCGTCGTCGTCTTGCCGCATCCGCTCTCGCCGACGAGACCGAGGATTTCGCCCCGGCCCAGTTCGAACGAGATGCCGTCGACCGCATGGACCCGGGGGCGCCGGATCTGGTCCTCTCCCGGTTCCGCATCCGACCCCTGAAACCGGTCCGCGATCACCTGTCCGAGCGCGCGGAACGGGTTCACCTTGACGGGGAAGTGGACCGCAAGATCGTTGACCTGGAGGATCGGCGCGTCGGTCACAAGAAGTCGCTCCCGAAGTGACATGCCGCGAGATGGCCCGGGCTATACTCCACCGAGGGAGGCTCCTCGCGGATGCAGATCTCCTTCGCGAACGGGCAGCGCGGATGAAAGCGGCACCCGCTCGGTGGATCGAGGAGGCTCGGCGGCAAGCCGTCGATCGAATGGAGGGCCTTCGTCTGCAGGTGAATCGTGCTCTCGAGAAGGCCCCGGGTGTACGGGTGGATTCCGTGGCGGAACACGTCGTCCACGGAGCCGATTTCCGCGAACTTCCCCGCGTACATGACCGCCGCGCGGTCGCACACTTCTGCGACGATGCCGAGGTTGTGGGTGATCAGAAGGAGAGACATCGAGTACGCTCGCTTCAGATCTCGCAAGATGTCGAGGATTTGCGCCTCCACGATCACGTCGAGCGCGGTCGTGGGTTCGTCCGCCACGAGGAGTTTCGGTTTGAGGACGATCGCCATCGCGATCATGATCCGCTGACGCATTCCGCCGGAGAACTCGTGCGGATAATGGTTCAGTCGGCTCCGAGGGATCCCCATCGACCGCAGCGCTTCGGCGGCGCCTTCCGTCGCCTCGGCCTTCGAGATGTCCCGATGGTGCACGCGGATCGTCTCGATGAAGTGGTCTCGGATCGTCATCAGCGGAT
Source organism: Thermoplasmata archaeon (assembly GCA_036395115.1). Taxonomy (NCBI): domain Archaea; kingdom Methanobacteriati; phylum Thermoplasmatota; class Thermoplasmata; species Thermoplasmata archaeon. The sequence goes on from DASWDU010000035.1 coordinate 40,647, forward strand.
CCAACCGCGTCATCGGATCCTGGAAGATCAATGCGAGTTCCTCGCCGCGCAACTTTCGGTATTCCGATGGCCGGACATCGAGGAGTTCTCGCCCGCGGAGCTTCAGCGATCCGGACCGCTCGGTCCGGGGTGGCAGGATGCCCAGGATCGACTTGGCCAGGGTGGACTTCCCGCAACCCGTCTCCCCGACGACCCCGAGCGTTTCCCCGAGGCGGAGGTCGAAGCTCACGTTGTCGATGGCATGGATTGGACCCCGCTTCGTCCGGTAGTGCACCGTCAGGTCGCGGACCTCGAGGATCGGTTCCGTCACGCGCGTTCCTTCTTCAAGAGCGGGTTGATGATGTCGTTCAGCCCTTCGCCGAGGAAGCTGAGGCCGATCGTCAGCATGACGATGGCGAGGCCGGGGAAGAACGAGGACCACCAGATCCCGTTGTCGATCCGCGACGCCCCGGCGGATAGGTCGAGTCCCCAGTCCGGGATGTCGCCACTCAGGCCGAGGCCCAGGTAGGAGAGCCCCGCCGCGGTCAGGATCGCGTCCGCCGCGCTGAGCGAGAAGATTACGGGCACCGCGATGATCACGTTCGTCGCGATGTACCGGAGGATGATGTGGGCACGCTTGGCGCCCAAGGCCCGGGCCGCCTCCACATAGAGTTCCTCTCGTACGGACAACACCTGGGAGCGGGTCACACGGAAGTACAGTGGAATGTAGATCACCGTGATCGCGAGCGCGATGTTGATGACGCCTTTCCCCAGGAGGACCGCGATGAGGCCCGCGAACAAGAGGCCCGGGAACGCATACAGCGAGTCCATCACGAGGACGAGCACCTTGTCGAAATTTCCGCCGCGATATCCTGAATACAGGCCGATGGGAAACCCTAGGATGAACGCGACCGTCACCGCGATGATCATGATGATGAGGGACGTCCGCGCTCCGTAGAGCACCCGTGAAAACACGTCCCGACCAATCGCATCCGTGCCCATCAGGTGCCAGTAGCTCTGCCAGTCCGCGGTCGCTCCGACGTAGTCGACGGTGAGGTTACCGACCCCCGCATCGGAGCGGTGCGTGATCCGGAGCGTCAACGTGTCACGAGTCAGGTCCGCGGCGTGCCAGCTTGTCAATCCGGTGAGATCGATCCTCTCGGGCCGATCGAGGGTGCGGACTTCGACCGGCGGAAACCACGTGACACCCGCGTCGCGGCTGGCTTCGACCGTTAGGTACTGGCCGGGGGCCGTCCCGTTGCCGAGGAGGACGACCAGCACGCCGACCGAGAGGACGGCGTCGCGTTTTACATCGAGGGGGAACGAGAGCAGCTGCATCGCATCCCCCGTGGCGTTCGTCAATGCGCCCTTCCCGTCGATCTTCTGGCCGAGGGAGGGCTGGGTCCAGTTCCCGACCGCGAGCCACGCCGCGTAGGTTTCATTGCGCACGACGGTCACGGTCGTCCACGGAGGAACGTGAATCGCATCGGTCGGAAGGATCGGATCGAAGGGCGCGATGACGTTCGCGCCGAGCGCGACCACGATGAACGCGACGAGCAACCCGAGCCCTACCCAGCTCATCCGCCCCGCTAGGCTCCGGCGTTCCTCGAACAGGGGATGTACGATCCGGCCCACGATCGAGTGACGGGGAATCCATGACTCGAGGCGGCCTCGGGGAGGAGCGCCCATGGGGCTACAACCGGATGCGTGGGTCGATGATGGCCCCGAGGAGATCGATCACGAGGCTGATGACGACGATGATCGCGGCGTAGACGACCACGACGCCCTGGATCATCGTCATGTCCTTCGTGTCGATGGATTCGAGCAGGAGATTTCCCATTCCGTCGATCGAAAACGTTCTCTCCGTGAGGACCGCGCCCGCAAAGAGGATCGCGAATTGCAACCCTAGGACCGTGACCACGGGGACGAGGGCATTTCGGAATGCGTGGTGGGTGACCACCTGACGCTCCGGAACGCCGCGCGCTCGCGCGGCCTCGGTGTAGTCTGCGATCATCGTCCGGAGCATGTTCGCCCGCACGGTCTTCGTGAAGAAGCCGCCGAGGACGAGACCCAGGGTCAGGCAAGGTAGGATGAGATGACGGACCGCCTTCCAGAAATGATCGAGATTCCCTTCGAGCAGGGAGTCGACCGTGTACATTCCGGTCACGGTCCTCGGGTAGTCGGATCCTTGCCACCGTCCGTGCGGTGGAAGCCATCCGAGCCAAATCGAGAACACCATCTGGAAGACGAGGCCGAGCCAGAAGATCGGGATGACCCAGATGACGGTTCCGTACAACCTGACCGCGACGTCCAGCTTCGTGTCGCGTCGAGCGCCGCCGACGACGCCGGTGAGGACCCCGACGACACTCGCCACGATCATCGAGCCGACAGATATCTCGACCGTCGCGGGCAGCCGAAGGGCAATCTCCCCGATCACCGGCTTTCCGAAATAATACGTTCCAATCGAGCGCCCCAGGTCGCCCCGGAAGAAATGGGACATGTAGTCGAGGTACTGCTGCCATGGCGGCTTGTCGAGACCGAGCTCGACGCGAGCGGCCTGAATCACCTCCGGCGGTGGTTCCCGGCCGCCCCAAAGCGCGAGGACCGGATCGCCCGGCAGCACGCGCAAGATGAAGAAGATGGCCGTCAGCAAGATCAGGAGCATCGGTATGGCGAGGGCGGCACGCGCCACCGCGTATGCCAGGAGAGACCGGCCTCTCGCCATCGACCCTCGCGTTCAACGTCGTGGGCGCCTAAGAACTTATCCCGGTCCTCGAAAAAGGAGGAAGGGCCAGGGTTCACGAGTCCCTGGCGACGAGGTGCCGTATCCCGAAGTCCGCGGCGTAGCCGAGCTGCGTCCAGATCGCGTTCGCGCTCGCGCACTTCGCGTCCCCGTAGCTCGTCTGGAACACGGGCTTGTAGTAGGGCGCGCTGAACGAGAACCCGGACGGCACGAGGCTGTAGAGCGGCTCGACATTGTTCGCGAACACGTCCCGGTCGATCACCGCACGGTCGACGCTATACGCGATCGCCTGGCGCACCCGTACATCCGTGATTGCAACCGGGTTGTTGGGTTGCACGTTGAACACGAGGTAGCGGATGAACGGGCTCGTCGCAATGTCGACCGTGATGCCCAGTCCCGACTTCTGTGCCTGGAGGGTCGCGAGATCCTCCGGCGTTAGCGTGCGGTAGACGACATCCGCGAGCTTCGGTGACGCCTGCAGGTCCTGCGTCAAGGCGGTCGACGTGAGGCGCAGGTTGATCGTCACCTTGTCCTCGACCGGGATGACCGGGTACCCGAGCGACTGGTACAGCGTTGGCGTGTTGTACAGCAGGTTCCGGGAGAGCACGAACTGCTGGTCCGGGGTGTAACCCGACAGCACGTACGGGCCCGATCCGATCACGCTGCCAACCGCATCCGGCTGCGCCGCGTTCTGGTCGTAGTTCCAGGGGACGATCGACGACACCGAGAAGGCGATGATGTCGTTGAAGAACGCGACCGGCGCCGACAGGTGGAACTTAATCGTCAGGTCGTCCGGCATCACGGTGATCGCGCCGACCGGCGTGTTGTTCCCGTTGTTCGCGTCGCGGCCGAGCTTGCCACTATCCCACAGGAGGAACGCCGCGCCGCCGGGGTCGTTGAGCCGGATCGTGCGGTCGAGCGCACGCTTCACGACGGTCGCGTTTAGCGCGGTCCCGTCGCTGAACTGGAGGCCGGGCTTGAGGACGTACGTGTAGTTCATTCCGTCCGCGGATACGCCTCCGTTCGCGACGGTCGGGACCTGCGTGGCCAAGGAAGGCACCAAGTTCGACGTGACCGGCTCGTACGTGATCAGCGTGTCGAAGATCTGGTTCACGAGCTCGATTGAGAAGAAGTCATAGGCGAGGGCAGGATCGAGCGACGTGATGTCGTCCGTCGTCGACGCGTTGAACTCCGAGGAACCCGGCTTGTCCACGATGAACCACTTGAACATGATTGGATGGAGGACCACGCCCGTCATCCCGTTCACGTAGGCGGTCTCCTGGTATCCGGAGAACAGCGGAATGTACGGCACGTCCGCGGCGAGCTTGTCCTGGATCTTGTTGAAGGCGTCTAGGCGCACCGCGGGGTCCGTCGACGTCTGTTCCTGGAGGACCCATGCGTCCACGCTCGCGTTGCTGTAGAAGGACCCGAAGCTCGGCGAGCCCGAGCTCGCGAGGAAGGGCGCGACGTAGTCATCCGTGTCACTGTAGTCCGGATACCATCCGAGCAAGAAGAACGGCAGTTTGCCCTGGTTTCGGGACTGCCGGTAGTCAGCCCAGATCTCGGACTTCAGGGTGACCGCGACCTTCCCGCAGGACTCGATGCTGTTCTTCAGCACGGTCGCGAGTTCGTCCTCCGTGTCCCCGTAGTGTCCGGAGCTGTTGAACCAGAGCTCGATCTGATATTTCTTCGGGGGCGCCGTCAGTAAATACGCGGCCGCGCCGATGACGAGGATTACGACAACAATCACGGCGACGAGCGCATAGAGTCCCTTCCGGCTCCTAGGTTTCTTTTCAACGGGCGTCTCTTGCAAAGGCCTCCTCCTCCTCCGTCCTGCACGGGAAACTTCAGCACCAGGACACGCGGGCATCCGAATTCAGCTAGTTAACCGTTTCGAGAACGGGTTCGAGGACCGTCCAAGGCTAGGCGAAATCCTCGAGCCGACGGGGTGGATGCGCCGCGCTTCGAAGGCGTTCGAGGACCTGTTCGACGCGAGCGCGTGAGAAGTCTCGTTCATCGCACAGGAATCGCAGGACCCCTGCCGGATTCGGCGGGCCCGCGTACGGGATCGGGTTCGACGCCACAGGCGGATCCGAAAAGAAATCACGGATTGCCGCCAGATTCTCGGGCAAGCCTTCTTTGACTTCATTGGGGGCGGCCTCCAGCGCCTTCCATTCGCGCATCCGCTTCACGGCGGTCTTCGGGCCAAACCCCCTCACCCCCTCGTTGAAATCCGTGCCTACGAGGATCGCCACGTCGATCAGTTGTTCCCGAGTGATCCCGAGCGCACGCAAGGTCTCCTCGAGATCGATGATCTCGGGGGCGACCGACCGGGAGCGTCCGCGGCTCGGGAGGAACTCTGTTGACCCGACCGCAAGGAACCGTACCTGGCGGGGCGCGCCGAACAGGAGGGAATCGTAGTCCTTCGAACCCGCCGCCCAGACGTCCCCGCGGCGCGCGAAGAACGCCGCCTGAGCCTCCCCCTCGCTCGGCGCTTGGACCCAAGGAACCCCCAGGAGGGTGAGCAGCGTCCGGGCCTCCTCGACCATGGGGCGCGTGAGTCGGGACGTCATGACCGCCTTCGACCAAGCGGTCGCCGAGTCGCCCGAGGCGACAGCGGCCTCGTACTCTTGCCTAGACTTCTCGCGAGCCTCGCGTCGCCTGCGGATTTCCTCCCGCTTCAAGTCCGGCGGCGGTCCGTCGAAGACGAACACAGGGTGGATGTCGTAGTCTACGAGGAGCCGCGTGGTGCGGAACATGAGTCCGTTCAAATGGGACGTGGTCCGCCCGTGCGAATCCTGAAGTGGCTGGCCATCGCGCGTGCGCATGACCGACAGGAACTGATAGAGCTCGAGGTTCCCGTCCACCGCGACGGTTCGTCCGCGGAGCGCCCCGAGCGTCATCGGACGCCGGATGACGATCGGCGTTAGGAGGACGCCCATGGCCTCCCACCCATCGCTCTTCGGCGTTAATCGTTTCTCCGCCGCGGCCCTCACGCGGTCGGAAGCGCGAACGCCCAGACGTCGCGGCCTGCTGCAATCGCCTCCAGTCGCGCGAGCGCTTCCTCCTTCGGGAGGCTGAGGAACAGCTTGCCGACGTGCTTGCAGAAGTCCTTCCCGGCTACGAGTTTTTCCCAATCCGGGCAGTCGTGGACGATCGTCCGGTGGATCGGGTCAATCTCGACGCGGTAGTCGCCGACCCTCGCGAGGACGGCGTCCCCAGCCCTCGTGATCTCCACGTCCCGCGAGTGGATCCGCTTCGCGCGGTCCAGGCGGTTCGGATCCATGAACCGTCCGAGCGCCGCGTCCACGAGGGCGTCCTTCGGCACGTCCGCGCCGAAATCCTCCAGCGTGAGCGATCGAACGCGCGCCGCCGAGGCGGTGGCCTGCTTCCGGAACGCCTCGATCCGCGAGAGCGCGCGGGCGTGCTCCGGCGTCTCCACGCCGAACATCCGCAAGATCTGCAGGCAGTTCTCCGGCGCGTACCCGTGGAAGTGGTTGTTGAAGAATCCGTACGCCGTCTCGGCCTGGCCCGCCACCTGATGGACGCGCGGCACCCACGCCGCGAGTTCGTCCTCCGAATAGCGGTAGTTGTACCACGGGTCCGTCCCGTGGCCGTGCCACCGGATGTAGGCGAGTCGGGCGGTGACATGCAGGTCGGGAGGGAGGAGCGGCTCGTCGACGATGGTGTACGCAACGCCGGTCGACCGGAGCAGGTCGAACGCCTCGAGCGCCATCCACGACTTGTTCCTCGGCTCGAGGGCGAACGTGAAGTCGCGAGGGAGGGCGTCGAGGAACCGGTGGATCGTCGCCTCCTCGAACCGCAGGCGGGGCGGGAGCTGGAGGAGGAGGGGGCCGAGCTTGCCGGCGTCGAGCAGCGGCCGCACGAGGTCGCAGAACGCCAGGACGTCCTTGTCCGCGCCCCTCGCGACGTCGAGGAAGCGGTCGTGCGTGACGGTCTGCGGGACTTTCGCCGCGAACACGAAGTCGTCCGGGGTGAATCGCCTCCAGCCTTGAACCATCCCGGGCGACGGCGAGCGATAGAACGTCGAGTTGATCTCGGCGGTGTCGAAGACGCGCGAATACGCACGGAGCTTCGATTCGCTCGCGGTGCGGTAGAAGGGGCCGATCCACTCTTGGTAGTCCCACCCGCTGCACCCGAACCGGAGCCGGACCATCGCCGCCACCCGAACGCCGCCGCGATACATTATCGTATAGCCAGCGCCCGTCGTGGCGGTGCGAACCCCTCCGCCGGTTCGGCTTAAGTCCCTCGAACGCGTTTCGAGGTCCGTGGCGGAAACGTTCGTCGGCGCGGGCGGTTGGGGGTATTTCGCCGGGAGCCTCGAGTCGTACGCCCGCGCGTTTCGGTTCGTCGAGGTGAACGCGGGCTTCTACCGTCCGATCCCGAAACCCTTTGCCGGCGGCTGGCGCGCCCGCGTCCCGGGCGACTTCACGTTCGCCGTGAAGGCGTTCCGGGGGGTCACCCACACGGACGGCCTGCGGGCCACGGCGCCCGCGCGGACCTCCTTCGCCCACGACCTCCAGATCGCGGGCATCCTCCGCGCCCCGTTCGTCATCCTCGAAACGCCTCCCGGCCTCCCCCTCCGGGCCGAACAGGTCAAGGGGCTGCGGGACCTCGTCGGGCTCGCGACCGACGGCCCCCGGATCGGGCTCGAGGCCCGCGCGCATCGGTCCGGGCCCCTCCCGGCGGCCGTGCAGAGGACGATGGAGGACCTCGGCGTGCTCGATGTCGTGGACGTCTCTCGGATGGCGCCCCGCATCCCCGACGACACGGTCTACACGCGGCTCTTCGGACCCGGTCCGCACAACCTCTACCAGTTCGACGACGACGAGCTGAGGCAGATCGACCGGGCCGGCCAAGACGCCGTCCGGATCGCGTTCACGTTCCACGGAGTGCGGATGTACAAAGATGCGGCTCGCTTCGCGACGTTCAAGCGGACCGGCGTGTTCCCCGCCGCGACGTCCGCTCGGGGTGTCGCGTCGCTCGAGGAGGTCCTGTGGCCGGATGCGACCTTCCCCGCGACCCGCAAGGCGCTCCTCCGAGATCACGGCTGGAAGGTCGTCGACGCGGACGACCACACGCGCGTGCACGCGTCGCATTTGCTCGGGGCGCTCCCCGACCGGACATTCCGGAGCCTCGACGACGTGATCGACGCCCTTCGCGCGCGTGCGAACGGGGCGAAAGGACCGCGGCGAGGGGGATCGACCCCGCAAACGACCCTCCATTGACCCTTGAGAATCTTGTAGTAGCAGATACTACAATAGGGTTATTATTGCCCGCGAAATTAGGCCGGGAGTAAGAGGTGTGCTAGGAATGTCTCTCTGCGGCACGGACTATGCCATCGGCGCGGTGCGGAACATGTACCGCGAATCCCGGCAGGACAAGGCGATGGTCGTCATGCCCTCGAAGCTCCAGAAGGGGCTGCCCCGCCGGACGGGATCCCTGTGTCCGGAATGTCTGAAAGTCATCCCCGCGACCCTGTACATCGGCGACGGGGCCCTCAAGATGAAGAAGACGTGCAAAGAGCACGGCGAATTCGACGAGGTGTGCTGGTCCGACGCGGAGATGTACCTCCGTGCCGAGAACTGGGCCTTCGACGGCGTCGGGCTCGAGAACCCGCAGATCGTCGATGCGAAGGTGTGCCCGTACGAATGCGGCCTGTGCAACCTTCACTACTCCGCGACGTCCCTCTGCAACATCGACCTCACGAACCGCTGCAACCTGAAGTGCCCGATCTGCTTCGCGAACGCGAACGCGGCCGGGTACGTCTTCGAACCGACGTTCGAGCAGATCGTCTACGAGTTCGCCGTCCTGCGGGCGCAGCGCCCGATCCCCGTGGCCGCGATCCAGTTCGCCGGCGGCGAGCCGACGATCTACCCGCAGTTCCCCGAGATCGTCAAGGCGGCGAAGGACATGGGATTCGCCCAGGTCCAGGTCGCCACGAACGGCATCCGGCTCGCGACGGAGGACGGCTTCCTCGACAAGGTCGCGGAGTCGGGCCTGAACACGATCTACCTGCAGTTCGACGGCCTGCGCGAGGAGAACTACATCAAGGCGCGCGGCCGGCCGCTGTTGGACATCAAGCTCAAGGTGATCGAGCGGGTGCGTGAGCGCAAGGCGAAGGGCCTCGTCACGCCGACGATCTGCTTCGTGCCAACGATGGTCAACTCGTTCAACGACGACCAGGCCGGGGAGATCCTGAACTACGCGATCAAGAACCGCGACGTCGTGAAGGGCGTCAACTTCCAGCCGGTCAGCCTGACGGGCCGCATCCCCGAAGAGGACCGCCGGAAGCTGCGGTACACGCTCAGCGACCTGGCGTACGACCTCGAGGAGCAGACGGGCTACCTGACCCGCGACGACTGGTACCCGGTGCCGTTCGTCTCCCCGATCTCGGAGCTGGTCAGCGTCCTGACGGACACCGCCAAGCCGTCGTTCACGTCCCACCCGGCGTGCGGCCTCGCGTCGTACCTGTTCCTCGAGACGGGCAAGGACCCCGTCCCGATCACGCGCTTCGTGGACGTCGAGGGCCTCATGGAGGACCTCTGGCTTCTGGCGCAGGACACGAAGGACAAGAAGATCAAGTTCACGTCGAAGCTCAAGGCGCTTCAGCTCCTGAAGCGGCACTTCAAGCCGGATGAGGCACCCGAGGGCATGGGCCTCTCCAAGATGCTGAAGATCCTGAACCGGATGTTCACGAAGGGCGACAAGGCCGGGGCGGCGGAGTTCTCCTGGTCGACGATGTACGTCGGCGGGATGCACTTCCAGGACAACTACAACTACGACATCGAGCGGGTCAAGCGCTGTGTCATCCACTACGCCACGCCCGACGGCAAGGTCATCCCGTTCTGCGCGTACAACACGGGGCCGAACTTCCGCGAGGAGATCGAGAAGAAGTTCGCGGTGCCGATCGAGGAGTGGCGGTCGCGGCATGCCTGAGCCGGTCGTCTCGATCCGTCCCTCCGTCCGGGACAACGGCATCATGGCGATCGACGACATGCTCTGCATGCACTGCGGCGCCTGCGTCGGCACGTGCCCGACGAACGCGATCTTCCTGAACGAGGTCTACCTGACGTTCAACGAGGACTGCACGCAGTGCGGCATGTGCGTCAAGGTCTGCCCGGTCGGCGCGATCGACTACCCCCGCGGGCACAAGCTACACACGATGAAGTGAAGCCCCGAAGGAACGCCTCTGCAGCTTGAAGCGAAACGGTCAACCACCCCCTTTGCCATGGGGTGCACCCAATGCGGAAGGAGCACGCCGGCCTCATCCTGATTGCGGTGTCCTCTTACGCCTTAATCGCCTTGATTTGGCTCATGAGACTCAGGGTGATCGACTACTCCCCCTATGATTTCCTTTTTGGGATAATGGTGGGGTTCTTGATTGTTGTCATTGCGTCGGTGTTCATTGTCGGCCTCGCAATCGTGATTGGCGAGGCGACGGCTCGACCACACCAGCCTTGGCTTTAGTCCGGTGTTGCGGAAGGTCGAGTCACGGTCATCGTTGAGCTCGGCTGACATGCCGCGCGACCATCGCCAATTGGGCCAAGTTCGATGCCTCCAAGGCTTTCATGCCCGTCCTGCATGGCAAGATAAAGTCCCCTCGGGACTCCGGCGGGTCCTCCACGATCTCCCATTACTCCCCGTTCATACGGCGGGACTATGAGGACCCCGAAAGACGGGAGGATCTTCTCTCTCAATGGGAGGCCGCAAAAGCAGGGTTGGATCGCCACGGGGCGGAGCATCCGCCGGTCGCGATCGTTAACGCAGAGCGAGCCGCTCGACCGTAAGCATGCTTACGGACGGTTGAGTGCGCGGATGTCTCCCCCCGTCGGGGCGACCGATGACCAACGAGGCCACAAGCCGAACACGATGAAGCACGGCGACGCGGCGGTGATCCGCCGCCCCGGTCCCTCGTCAAGCGTCGCATGGCCACTTGAGTGCTCCGCCCTAGCCGGTCTTCACACCGCCCGGGAGGACCGTATCGAGGGCGGAAGGTTCATGATGGATGGGTGCGATCATGGGAATGGGCATACAAATGGGCATCACGCGAATCGACGCACGGGGGCGCATAACCCTCCCTCAAGCGCTCCGAGATGCGCTAGCCCTTCTTCCGGGGGATCCTGTCCTCGTCGAAAAGGCCGAAGACGGCATCGTCGTCCGACGGGCTCGATCAAAGCAAGACGCTTCCCGCCAACTACGGGGGATTATCACGAGCAAGAACGCGGTGAGTGAAATAGATCCCATGGAACTGAAGAGGTTGCTTCACGCTAGCGATTGACTCGAACATCTGGGCATACTACCTCGACTCGACCGTCCCGGAGCATCCGCGGGCCGCGCACGCGGTGGAGAAAGCTCTCACGGGAGAAGTCCTAGTCAACACGGTCATCCAGATTGAGGTCGCGCACTACCTTGTGAAGCGACTTGGATCGGTCGCAGGTGCCAAGGCTGCAGACCTCTTCCTGTCGCTGCCACTGACCGTCGACGCGCTCGATTCGTCCCTCCTTCGTGATTCTCTTCGTGTTCTTGCGCGATTTACCGACGTAGGGGTTGGCGGCAGGGATGCGACCCTCCTGGCCTCAATGGAACGACACGGCGTGACGCGAATCCTGACTCACGACGCGACATTTGGGCGGGTAGATCGGGTCGAGGTCGTCGACCCGATCACTTGAGGGCGCCGTCGCACTGCGGGCCGCTCAGCGGTTTCGTGGGACGCGGCATAGGCGTTGCAGCGTTGCAGCAAATCGTCGGCATGCGTCGGCACGTGCCGGACGAGCGCGATCTTCCTGAACGAGGTCTACCTGACGTTCAACGAGGACTGCACGCCCTAGCCATGCCAGCAGCTGCTCATCTCGACGCCCATACCGCGAGTGCGATTGCGACAATCACCGCCGCTGCGGCGAAATACATGGTGCGGACGACGTCCGCGTTCGCGCTCGACGCCACGCTCGTAATGCCAACGTACACCATCGCAAGCGCAAGGAGAAGGAGAATCGCGCCCGCGCCCGCCATCCGCTCCCTCGGCCCCACAGACTCCCCCGTTAGGCATGAATCCCTGAGGCTATCAACCTACGGTTTCCCGAGGGATACGGACCAACCACTCGAATCGGGTCCCAGCTAGTTTCTTATAGCCCATGTCCATGGATGGACCACGGACGCGATCCCCTCCTACGAGTACGACGTCGTCGTGGTGGGCGCGGGCCCGTCGGGCTCGATGACCGCCCGCTACGCCGCGATGGGCGGCTGCCGCACGCTCCTGATCGAGAAGCGCCAGGAGATCGGCTCGCCGGTGCGGTGCGGCGAAGGCCTCGCCCGCCACTTCGTCGAAGACACGAAGATGCCGTTCGACCGGAAGTGGGTGGGCCGAGAGGTCAAGGGCGCGAAGATCTTCTCGCCCAACGGCACGGAACTCACGATCGAGGAGGCCCACGCGGGCAACGAGGTGGGCATCGTGCTCGAACGGGATGCGTTCGACAAGGCCGTGGCGAAGGAGGCCGCGAAAGCGGGCGCGGAGATTTGGCTCAAGACGACCGCCACCGCGGTCGTCAAGGACGACGGCTGGGTCCGCGGGATCCGTGCAAAACGCCTCGAAGACGAGATGACGATCCACGCCAAGTGCGTCGTCGCGGCGGACGGCTACGAGAGCCAGGTGGGCCGATGGGCGGGCTTCAAGACGCTCCTGAGGGCGGGCGATATCACCGGCACGCTGCAGTATCGGCTGACGAACATCGCCGAGGGGCACGACTTCCCGGACTACTGCGAGTTTTGGCTCGGGAGCTGCGCCCCCGCCGGGTACATCTGGGTCTTCCCGAAAGACGAGTCGACGGCGAATGTAGGCATCGGGGTCTCGTTGGACCGCCTCAAGAACCGCGTCGACATCAAAGGGTACCTGGACCGCTGGATCGCACAGGATCCGCGGATGGCGCGGGCACAACCCCTCGACATGGTCACCGGCGGGGTATCGACCGCCCCGCCGATCAAGAAGTCCGTCGGCAACGGGATGGCTCTCGTCGGCGACGCCGCCCGGATGATCGACCCGATCACCGGCGGGGGCATCGGGAACGGCATGCTCGCGGGGATGCTCCTCGGGCGCGTGCTCGCGAAGTGCAACGAGACGGGCGACTTCGGCGAGGCGGCGCTCATGGAATACGAGACCGGCTGGCGAGCGAGGCTCGAGGAGAACCTGTACCGGAACTGGCTCGCGAAGAACAAGCTCGTCACCCTGTCGGACCGCGAGTTCGACGACATCATCCAGGTCCTCGCCAAGGTCGGTGTCACGAAGTTGAGCGTCCGCGCGATTCTGAAAGTCCTTAAGGAGACCCGACCCGAGCTCGTCGCGAAGTTCGCGGAGTTCATCTAGGCCCGACGGACGCGCCGCCGAGGGGTGGCACCTTTCATCTCTGATAACGTCGTCACCGGGATTAAATAACGCGTTCGGCGGTCGTTAACGTCCGTGAAGATCGCCGGATGGCGGCAAGCGAGAGCCCTCCTATGGGTCGCGATGACGGGCATCGTGCTCACGTTGATCTTCGCGTTCGCGGGGTACGTTCAGGTCCCGGGGTTGCCCCAAGGTTCCCGTGAGTTCCTCGCTTCGCTCGAGCCGTGGATCTTCGTCATCCCGCTCCTCATCGCGACGAAGGCGCTCCTCGAGGTCTTGCGGCCCGTGTTCCGTGCGGCCCTCAAGAGCCATGTCCGATACGAGGCGGACATCTTCGCCCACTTCCAGCTCGTGTCGTACGTGGTCTGGGGGACCGTGATCGCCCTTTCCTTCCTTGTGCTGATTGGCGGCGGCGCCCAGCAGTTCGGCTTCCTCGGCACCGCGTTCGTGTCCGCGGCGTTGATCTACGTCATGCAGGAGCCGTTGCTGAACCTGATGGGCTGGATCATCCTCGTCTCGATGGGCCTGTACAAGCTCGGTGACCGGATCGAGATGAACAACAGCCGAGGCTACGTCGTCCACATCTCGCCCATGAACACGACCCTCCGCGAGTTCGGCGGGTCCCTCTATGGGGACACATTTACCGGTCGCTACGTGACCATTCCGAACAGCCAGGTCGTGAAGGGGAATGTCTTCAACTATACGAAAGACACGCCGTTCGTCTGGGACCAGCTCATGGTCAACGTGACGTACGAGAGCGACGTCAAGCTCGCGGAGAAGCTCATCTTCGAAGCCGCGGAGGACGTCGTCGGGCCCATGATGCGGGAGAACCGCGTCCACCTCCGCGCGAAGTACGAGTTCGCGGACCTCGCCGACTACATGGCGGAGGAACCGAAAATCGGCTGGAGCCTCGGCGCGTCGTCCGTGGACATGACGCTCGTGTACTTCTGCCCCGTCTTCGCGAAGGGCTCGTACCGCACGCGGCTCGTCAAGCGGGTCTACGAGAAGTTCATGGCCGAGCCCCGCGTGCAGTTCGCATACCCGCACGTCCAGTTCGTGCCTGCGGCCGCGGATCAGGAGAAAGGGGCCGCACCGGCGAAGGAAAAGATGGCGGTCGCCCGATAGGCCGTTCGTGGGGATCAGGGCGCCCGGCCGTTCGTCTCCAGGTTCGGCGCCTTCGACCGGAGCCTCGGCAGAAATCGACCCGTCCGCTCCATGTAGGTCCGGTAGGTCGCACCGAAGCCTCCTTCCGAGGCGAGAAGGTCCTCCTCCGCGACGGCCCGGCGCCACGCGACTCCGCAGGCCACGAGGAATAGGACCCCTAGAAGCCCGTTCAGCAGGAAGAGGGCGACGCCGACGCTCATCATGAGCAGGGCCGTGTACAGCGGGTGTCGGATCCACCGGTACGGGCCGGACGTGATGAGCTGATGGTCCGCGACGACCTCGATTTCGGGCCGGGTGAACCGTCCCAGCCGTCGCTGGGCGAGGATCGCGAGGCCCCCGCCTGCGAGCCAGACGACGATGCCGAGTCCTTGGGCGATCGAATCGAGGGGAAACCCGAACGTGAGCGGGCCGCCGTACACCCATCCGGGAATCAGGGCCTCCGCAAGCGGCGTGAGGAAAACGACAAACAGGATCGCCTCCCAGAGCGGCCCGGTGACGAACGACCGTGGGCGGAAACTCCGCACGATCCGATCGGCCCGCCGTGAGGACCTGGGAAAGAAGGCGATGGTCGACACGACGAAGAGGACGAAGAACACGGCGGAAACCAATCGCACGTCGTCCGGCGGAAGCGTGGCGAATCCCCCTTCGAGCTGGCTCCCTTCATCGCCGAACCAACGATAATCCTGAGGGACGGAGCCCCGCACCGACCGCCTTCGGCCCTGTTTTCTCCGCGCAATTCTTTATGGCCGCTCCTCGTTCTCCGCGCGCGTGTCCGCCCTCCGCTCACTTTCCTCGATTGCGCGCGAGGACCACGGAACGGAAGTCTCGCTCGCGGGCTGGGTCGAGGACGTGCGGAACCTCGGCGGGATCGCGTTCCTCATCGTGCGCCAGCGAGGCGGCACGTTCCAGGCGACGATCAAGAAGAAGTCGGGCGAGGACCTCTTCAACCGAGCGTCGAAGGTGGTCCGGGAGAGCGTCGTCGTGGCGCATGGGAAAGTCGCACCGAACCCCCAAGTCCGGAACGGGTGGGAACTCGTCGCGACGTCCCTCGACGTCCTCAGTCCCGCGGCGGCCCCGCTCCCCCTGCCGATCGCGGACAAGGTCGGCGCGGAGATGGACACCCGGTTCGACAACCGCGTGCTCGATCTGCGGAAGCCCGAGCGGCGCGCGATCTTCCGCATCCGCTCGATCGTGACGCGCGCCCTGCGAAGCTTCCTGGACGAACAGGGCTTCATCGAAGTGCAGACGCCGAAGCTCGCCGGCGCCGGCGCCGAGGGAGGCGCTACTCTCTTCCGGACAGACTACTTCGGACGGCCGGCGTACCTGAGCCAGAGCCCGCAGCTGTACAAGCAGATGCTGATGGCAAGCGGCCTCGACCGCGTGTACGAGATCGCGCCGGCCTTCCGCGCGGAGCCGTCGGACACGGTCCGCCACGTGACGGAGTTCACCTCGTTCGACGGCGAGGTCGCGTGGATCGACCGCCAGGAGGACGTCTTCCGGCTCCTCGAACGCGCGGTGGACCACGCAATTGACGTCGTCCGCAAGGAGGTGAAGCCGGAACTCGAGATGCTCCACGCGGATCCGAAGCGGCCCAAGCTCCCGATCCGGCGGGTCCCATACACGGAGGCCCTTGAGATCCTTCGCGGCCGGGGGAAGCGCGTCCGGGACGGCGACGACATCGATACGGAGGGCGAGAAGCTCCTGGGGCAGGCCCTCGCGGAGCAAGGCGCCGAGATGTTCTTCATCATGGAATACCCGAGCGCCATCAAGCCGTTCTACGTCATGACGAAGGAGGACGAGCCGGAGTACTCGCACTCCTTCGACCTCGAATACAAGGGCGACGAGATGGCCTCCGGCGGACAGCGCGAGCACCGTTACGAGGCGCTCGTCGCGCGCATGAAGGAGAAGGGGTTGAACCCGGACTCCTTCGAGTTCTACCTGAAAGCCTTCCGGTACGGGATGCCTCCTCACGGCGGATGGGGCTTCGGCCTCGACCGGTTCGTCCAGAAGCTGCTCGACCTCCCGAACATCCGCGAGGCGATCCTGTTCCCCCACGACCGGGGC
This sequence comes from Thermoplasmata archaeon, assembly GCA_036395115.1. Taxonomy (NCBI): domain Archaea; kingdom Methanobacteriati; phylum Thermoplasmatota; class Thermoplasmata; species Thermoplasmata archaeon. Next base: position 56,996 of record DASWDU010000035.1, read on the forward strand.
CGGCTCGTGCCGTGATCCTATGCCGATAGCAGGCTAGGAAGACTTTTCTAGGCCGCTCGACGTTCCACCGCCGCGTCTTGGTGGGAGGTCGATGAAGGAGTTCAAAGTTTTCGTGGCGGACAAACCGGGAGAGCTCGCACGAGTGACGGAGGCCCTCGCCGGAGCCGCAGTGAACATCCGGGCGATCGCGAGCGAGTCGAAGCACGAGTCGTCGTTCCTGCGCGTCGTCACGGGCGACGTGCAGACGACGGAGAAGGCCCTGAACAGCGCGGGGATGAAGTACGAGCTGAACGACATCCTCAACCTCGAGCTGCTCGATCGACCCGGCGAACTCGCGAAGGTCGCGCGGCGCCTCGCGCGCGCCGGCATCAACGTCCACTCGATCTATATCCTCGGCTCGAAGAACGGGCGCACGGAGATTGCCCTCGTCGTGGACAGCCTCGATCGGGCGAAGACGGCGCTCAAGTAGGCGCGTCGCCCACCCCTTGGAAGGTACTAAATACACGACGGTCGTAGTTTGGGAGCCGAGCCCTCCAAGAAATGTTAATAGCTCGCACGATGTTGTCGGCTTGGCGTCAGACGCCTCCGTTCCCCCGGAGGTGAGGATGGGAAATGGCGAGTCGACCGCCGAAAACGCACGTTCACGCATCGGGTGAGAAGGCCCACGCTCCGCCCGCGTGGGGAACGGCCGCCCAACCGGGTGGGTTCCGCTCGGACGCTGTCATCGCGTTCCAAGTGCACGGTCTTCCCGTCCCCCAGGGTTCGAACCGGTCCTATGTCGTCAACGGCAAGCCCATCATCACCTCGGCGGCGAAGGGCCTCTCGTCGTGGCGACGTCTCGTCGCCGATGTGGCACAGCGGTTCGCCCCGACAGAGCCGTGGCAGGGCCCGGTCGCGATCGAACTGCATTTCGGCATCCCGAAGCCGAAATCCGCCCCGAAGAGGCGACGCGTCTGGCCGGACAAGCGTCCGGACCTGGACAAACTTTGCCGGGCAGTTTTCGACGCACTGACGTACGTCGTCTTCGCGGACGACAGCCAAGTCGTCGAGATCGCCGCGTCGAAAGACTACGGGCCGCCTGGCGTCGTCGTCGAAGTACGCAAGATTTTGGATGCGGAACTGCCGGCGCCGTGAGAAATCAGAATCCTCGCCCCCATGCTGACGTCCCGTGGGGAGGGGAGCGGTCATCGTCGGTTCGTCTTATCAATTTCGATAATTCGGACCTCCATCAGGCCAAGGCTTTTTCTACGGTCCCGCTATTCTGGGCGCACTCGGCGGGGGTTCCGTCGGGGTCTTCGAGGAGGGGACCGGAACGTCGAATCGACTCGTTGTACCGTGTGTGCTAGCGATCGGACTGCTGCTCCTGATGATCGCGCCGATGAGCTTCGGCGCGAGCGCGGACCGCGGCGGCACGAAGCCGTCGAGCTCGAACGCGCCTGAGTACGCCGTGATCCAGTTCGCGGACCCTTCGGTGTCCACGTACAACGGAGGCATTCCCGGCTACCTGAAGACGAAACCGGACACGGGCAAGCACCTGGACGCGAACGGCCCTGCGGCCAAGGCATATGCGAACTTCCTCGCGAACTCGCATGCGAACTTCCGCGCCTGGCTGCATTCCAATGTCGCGCAGGTCGAGGTCCTCGCGGAGTATTCGTACGTCCTGAACGGCATGGCGGTCCAGCTGAACGGCGTCGCCCCGGACACCCTGAAGGGCGGCCCCGGCGTGAGCGACGTCGTCGCGGATTGGCTGTACAAGCCCTCGATGGACGTCTCCGTCCCGCTGATCCACGCCCCGTCGGTCTGGGCGGACCTCGGCGTCGACCTCTCCGGGACGCCGGATTACGGCGATCTCGCGGCAATCAAGGTCGGCGTGGTCGACACGGGCATCCTCGACACGCATCCGTTCATCTCGAGCTGTCGCGCGAGCAACCCCGTCGTACACCGAGGGCTCTTCTTCAGCGGCCTTCCGTTCGGGAATGCAATCGTGGCCGACCACGGGACGCACGTCGCCGGGACGATCGGCGGCTGCAAGATCGAAGGCCCTGTCAAGGTCGGAGACACGATGCTCGACCTTGCGCCCGCGGGGGCGAACACGATGGGCTTCCTGAGCGGCGTCGCGCCTGGCGTGACCCTGTACGACTACGACGTCTTCCCCGGGATGGGGGTCGGCTTCTACCAGAAGGGCGGGAGCGCCTTCAGCCATGACATCCTCGAGGCGGTCGAGCTGGCGGTCATCGACGGGATGGACGTCATCAACCTGAGCATCGGAGGCGGAGTCCAAGGTCCACACGACCTCCTCGCGGACGCCCTCAACGCAGCGGTCGACGCAGGCGTCGTGGCGGCGGTCGCGGCGGGCAACTCGGGATCCAGCACGATGACGATCGAGTCTCCCGGATCCGCGGCGAACGTGATCACGGCCAGCGCGAGCACGGACCCGCACTACATGGGCATCGCCGTGACTCTGGGCGGCTCGACGATCGGCGCGGCGCTCGGCCAGTTCAAGAACTACGATCCAGCGATCACCGCGGACCTCGCGAATGCGACGCCGGCACTGGGCTGCACCGCCATCACGAACGACGTGAGCGGCAAGATCGCGGTCATCGATCGCGGCACGTGCACGTTCGGCACGAAGATCCAGAACGCACAGGACGCGGGAGCGGTGGGCGCGCTGATCATCAACAACGTCGCTGGAGATCCGACCGCAATGGGGGCCGATGGGATCCACAACCCGACGATCCCGGCGGCAATGGTCTCCAACCCGGACGGCACGACCCTCAAGGCGAACGACGGAGCGGAGGTCACCGTGGACGGCACGACGATCGTCGAGGTCGTCACGTCAAACGCGGACTACCTCGCGGGCTTCTCGAGCCGCGGACCGACGCCGTACACGTACTTGATCAAACCGGACATCACCGCACCTGGCGTCAACGTGCTCTCGAGCGTCTTCAACGCGGAATACGAACCGGAGTACGCATTCTTCTCCGGAACCTCGATGGCGACGCCGCACACGACGGGTTCTGCGGCGCTCCTTTTGGCGGCTCACCCCGGCTGGTCGCCTCAGCAGGTGAAGTCGGCGCTCGTGAACACCGCCGATCGCCCGGTGAAGAATTCGGCTCTGCCCGGCAATCCGCTGTCGAGTCCGCTCTCGCGCGGAGGAGGCCGGATCAACGTCGCCTCCGCGGATGCTACGCCTGCGACTCTGTCGCCCGCCTCCGTGAGCTTCGGCGTGTCGACCGGCGGCAAACCCGTGAACGGCGCGATGGCCGTCGTCTTCCGCGACGAGACCGGCAGCGGGCTGACGTGCTCCCTGAGTGTAACGCAGGTCCAGTCCGGGACGATGTGGGTCTCCGTGAGCCCCGCAAGTCTGAGCGTCCCCGCGGGCGGCATGGCATCGGCCACGGTCACGCTGAGCGGCGGCCAGACGATTCCGTCCGGCTTCTTCTACGGGGACGTCGTCGCGGTGTGCGGCGGCACGACCTTACGCGCGCCGTGGTTCGTCGGGGTGCAGCGGTCGAACGGAGGCCTGAACGGGAGCCTCAACAGCGGGCTTTCGGGAGACGACGCGACCCCGGCTGAGCTCGTCGCGCAGATGACCGGCACGAAGCCGTACCTCTAGGGAACGTCGAACGGCGGTCCCTCCGGGGGCCGCCCCTTTCCTTTCTCCGTCATCCCGACGTGAAGCGCTACAGCGGCGAGACCGGCGGTTCCTGCGGGGCCTCTTCCTCCGGAGACTCGGTCGGCCCCGCCTCTGGCTCATCGGTCGTGTCCTGCGGTTGATCGACGGGTTCCGACTCCCCGGAAGCGACGGCCTGGGCTTCCTCCTCTTCCTCGTCCTTCCGCCGCTTCCACAGGAAGAACAGCAGGAGGCCGACCGCGGCGGCCACGATGACGGCGATCAGCCACCACGGGAACGAGCCGGGGACGAAGGAGAAGCTGACGCTCACTTCCTGCATGTTCCCGGCCCGGTCGTATGCCCGCACGGTGACGGTGTGGGAGCCGGCCGCGAGGTCGCCGAACGCCGCGGACGGGGTGGCGCCCGTACTCTGGAACGCCCCGCCGTCCACACTCACCTCGTAGCGGTCGATCCCGGACAACGCGTCGGACGCGTCCCACGTGACGGTCGCGGAGCCCTCGGTCGTGGCCCCGGACGACGGGGACGTGATCGTGAGCGACGGCGCGGTCGAGTCGATCGTCATCGACGCGTCGGGCGTCGAAGGCGGCGCCTCGTGATTATCCGCGCGGTCCACCGCGATCGTGTAGAATTCGTAGTAGCCGTCTCCGGCCGCGAGCGTCACATCGAAGGGAATCGAACGCGTGATCCATTGGCCATTCTGGTTCGCCGTTGTGTTGTAGAGCGTGAAGTTCCCGGACGTGCCGAGCCGGTACCAGAGTTCCGCGTACGCGACGCCGCTTGCGTTCGCGTTGTCTTGCGCGGTGTAGGGGATCGTTGCCGGCACAGCGTTCGTCAGCGCCGGCAGGCTCGACACGCTCGATGTGGGCGGAGTGTACTCCGCGCCTGTCAAGACGATGTCGTCGACGTAGGCGCCCTCGAAGCCGTGGTTCGCGCTGTCGCTGTGGAATCGGAGAATCAGCCGTTCGACGTTCGTCGGCACCGAGACGGAGGCCAAGACGAACCGGTTGCCCGTGCCGCCCGTGTTGTTGAAGATCGCGAACTGCGTGCCGCCCGCCTCGTACCACGCCTGAATCCAGTCGCCGCCGCCGCTCTCCGTGTGCGAGTAGTAGTAGAAGGACAAGGTCAGGCTCACGAACCCGTTCGCGCTCAGGTTGACGACCAGGTCCGCCTGCATCTCGTCGTCGTACAGGTGGACGTCCGAGTTGTTCTGGCCTCCGATCGACTGCGTCCCGACCTGCGCGCACCACGCGCTGTAGTTGCCGCCGTTGACGCGGTAGTCCGAGATCCCCCAGTAGTCGAGGCCGCCGAGCGGGTTCGTGTCGCGGACCTCCCAGGCCGAAGGGATCTGCCCGCTCTCAAAGTCCTCGCTGAAGACGACGGCCGTGCCCGCGGAGACGCGCGGTGGCACGGTGATCAGGGCAAAGCCGGCGAAGAGCAGGATTGTCATCGCGATCGCCAGCGGTCGGAACCGACGGGAGCGGTCCATGGTGGGCCTCGAGGGACCGTTTCATCGTTCCCTATCTAAAGGCGTTATGGACCCGGTATCACGGCTGATTCCGACGGTGTGGGTGAAGCGGGTCGCGAATCGGCTGCGTTTCAGCACTCATAGGGGTCGTCACGACAGACGTCGGCTGACCTCGGATCATCACGAACGCGGGCGCGCCATCGCGGTGGTCCTAGAAAATCGTTATCGAATCACCATCGTGGATGCGGAGCCCGTCCGAAGGTCACTCTCCACGAGTGGCGGTTCGGCGTCCCGCCGACACGACGACCGCGGTTGGATTTCGATTATGTTTCACGGAGTAGAATTTCGTGGCAAGTTTCTTAACGTGATAACAGTCTCGGACCCGCGCCATGGAGGTTCCTCCCGGTCGAGTGGAACGAATCGCCGATGGGGGACCCGAGGCGATCCGGTCGATCCTCGCGGAGCTCCGGGCGATGAAGTTCAACGGACTCCTCAAGACGTCCGTCTTCCGAGGCGATGTGCCCTCCCAAGGGGTGCTCGTGCTCCGGGACGGCGACGGCGTCCTCGCGGAGCATCGATCGAACGTGGACCTCGCCGGCCGACCGGCGGTGCCGGAGATCCTCAAGGACGCGACCGGCTCGGGGGCCCAACTCGAGGTCCGCACGTACGACTACGGCCACTCCTCGATCAGCATCGAGCAGCTGCAACGAAGCTACCCTGACGCAGCCGTGGACGGCCTCGGAGATGCGGACGCCCTCCTCGCGCAGGTCGGCGCCCAGGGAGCCGCGGAACGCGAGGCGTACGCTCGGGACCTCGGCGCCCGCCGGGACCAGGAGAAGCAACTCATCGAGCGCGAGGAGGAGTTGTACCGCCGGAAGTGGGAGCTGGAGCAGGAGTACCAGCGGAGCGGGGCGGTGCAGCGGGAACTCGACGCCTTGCGCTCCGAGCTGGCGGCGGTCAAAGAGGCGAGCGGGATGATCATGCAGCGGCTCGAAGCGCGCCGCGCCTCGGAGACGGTCGAGGTGGAGTCGCAGAAGAAGCTCCTGGCGATGGAATCGAACCGGGCGAAGGCCGAGCTCGACGCCCTGCGGAAGGGCCTGTCGGATCGGGAGTCACGGACCGCGTCCCGGGAACGCGAGCTCGCGGCGAGGGAGGCCGCCCTCCGGGATCGCGAGGCCGCGCTCGATTCGCGCGACGGATCATTCGATCGCGAACGGAAGCAGGTGAACGAGCTGTACGGCAGCCTGCAAGCGGAGACCCAGAAAATCGGGGAGGCCCGCAAGACGTTCGACGCGCGCCTGTCGGAGGCGGAGCGACGGGAGCGGGAACTGAACCTCCGGGAGCAGTCGTCGCGCGAATGGGAGGAGAAGCTCCGCGGTCACGACGCGTCCCTCGCCGAGCGCGAGGCCGCAGGGGTCGAACGGGAGAAGGCGCTCGCGAACCGGCTCAAAGACCTGGAAGGCCGCGAGTCGAATCTGCGCGCGCAGGCGGCGAAACTCGAGAAGCGGGCGGAGGCGCTCGAGGCCGAAGACACCAGCCTCGACGGCCGCCGGGACGAGCTCGCGCGAGCGACGAAGCGGATGCAGGCGGTCGCGAAGGACCTCGCCGCGAAGGATCGGAACGTCGCCACGGAAGAACGGGAGGCGCGCGGGCGGCAGGTGGACATGCGACGCCGACAGCGGGAACTCGCGGCGCACGAGAAAGAACTCGAGCGGCGCGAACGGCAGATCGCTCAGGTCGAAGAGGACCTCTCGGCAAGCCGCGACCGGCTCAAGGAGCAGGCCCTGAAGTTGCTTCGATCCGAGCGCGCGGCGCAGGAGCGGTTACGATCCATCGACTCCGTCGAGCGAGATCTCTCGAAACGGGACGCCGCCGTGAAACGACGGGAAGCGGCCCTCGTGAAAGGCGAGCGATCGTCGGAGACCGCGGCGGCGAAGCTGGCGGAGCGCGCGGACGCCCTCGAAGTCGCCGAGGAGGATCTCCGATCCCGGCGTGCGGCGATCGAGGAGGAGGCGAACGCGAAGCGTTCCGAGCTCGAGCGACGCGAGCGAGACATCACGGCGAAGGAGCGCGCCCTCGCGGCAGAAGCCGACTCCCAGGAATCGCTCAAGGCCACGCTCGAAGAGCAGGAGACGGCATTCCTATCGGACTTGCAGGACATCGAAGCGCGGAAAGCCGCGCTGGAAGAGGCCGAGGCCGAGATCGCCCAGGAGAAGGGGAAGCTCGCGAAGCGGGATGCAGCCGTCGCGAGGCGCGAGGCGAAGGCGAAGGAGGATCAACGTCGAAGGGAAGCGACGATCGACGCGCGCGAGGCTGAGGTCGAGGAGGTGTCGGCGGCCATACAGGCGAGCGAGCAGACGCTGAAGCGAGGGGCCGCCGAACTGGACGACCGGGAAGCGGAACTCCGGGAGCGGGAAGGACGCCTCGTCGCCGAGGCGAAACGCCGCGAGGCGGCCGTGGCGACGCAGCGCAAAGCCCTCGAGGACCGCGCGGCGAAGCTCGCCGAGCAACGGGATCGGCTCAGCGCGGAGCGGACGGCCGTGACTCGAGCTCGCGAGGAATTCAAGGCCCGCGAGTCGAAGGTGAAGGAGCGCGAGGCGCGCGCGGTGAAGGCCGAGGCGGAACTCGAACGACGCAAGCGGGAGATCTCCCGAATCAAGGAAGGGCTGAGGCGCATCCGGTAGGACGGGGGTCTGCATGGGCGGCATCGTCACTCTCACGACGGATTTCGGACTCGGCGAGTACGTCGCGGCAATGAAGGGGGCGATCCTCTCCGTCGACCCCGACCTGACGATCGTGGACTTGGATCACGACGTGAGGCCGCACGACATCCGTCACGGCGCGTACGTCCTGTACTCGGCGGTGCCATACTACCCGTTCGCGTCCCACGTGGGCGTCGTCGACCCCGGCGTCGGGACGAAACGTCGGGGGATCGTGTGCGTCTGCGAAGGCGCATACCTGGTCGGCCCAGACAACGGGCTCTTCCTCCCCGCGGCCCGCCGCCTCGGGCTGAAGGAGGTCCGCGAACTCACGAACCGAAGGCTCGGACGCCCCGAGCTCTCGGACACCTTCCACGGGCGCGACCTGTTCGCGCCGGCCGCCGCGCACCTCATGACGGGCACGAAGGTGAAGGACGTCGGACCCGTCATCCACGACTTCCTCGACCTGGACTTCGGGGAGCCGAGGAAGCAACGAGGTGGATTCGAGGGCGTCGTGATCACGTACGACCGGTTCGGCAATGTCGTGACGAACATCCCGCGAACGCTCGCAGAGAAGGCGTGGTCGTTCGGGGATTCGCTCCACGTGACGGTCGGTGGCTATGAAATGACCATCCCGTTCGTCCGCACGTACGCGCTCGTGGCGCCGGGGGACTTCCTCGTGACCCTGTCATCGAGCGGCTTCGTCGAGATCTCGATGCGAGAGACGAATGCGGCCCGCCAGCTCGAAGCGACGCCGGGCATGCCGGTCGCCTTCTCGAAGTCGAAATCATAGGATCCGCAAACCGATGTGTCGGGAACCGGCGGCTCGCAACGCGGGCGTCGAGCCCTAGCCAGTGAGCGTACCTCTCGCGATGAGCGCCGTGCGCTCGCCCGGGCATAAGGCATCGGCCCGGATGCCAGCCATGCGCTCGACGGGGCGGGCGCAGGGAACGGCGGGGGGATCGCACTCACGCCAGGGAGCGGGAGCGGATAGCCGCACGACGAACAGAATCGGTGGTCAGGAGGATTCGGAGATCCGCAACGAGGGCAGCAGGTAGGTCCGCTCAATCGAATCCCCGCCGACGAAGAAGGCTCCCTCGGTGGAAATACGTTCGGGCCCCGGCGTTTCGCAGGCGATCAAGGGCGCCGCCGGAAGCCAAGCCAGGGTCCGCGGGAGCAGCGCACCAAAGGCATATCTAGACACCGTCCGTTCCGCGCGGCGGAATGGATGCGCGCCGAATCTTGCTCGTGATCTTCGACGGCCTCGGCGACCGCCCACTGGTGGAGCTCGGACACAAGACGCCGCTCGAGGCCGCGCGCAAGCCGAACCTCGATTGGTTCGCGGCGAACGGGGTGAACGGGCTCGTAGACCCGATCGCGCCCGGCGTCCCTGCCGGGAGCGACACGAGCCACCTCGCCCTCTTCGGCTACGATCCGCGCACGGTGTACACCGGCCGTGGCCCGTTCGAAGCCGCCGGCGTGGGGATCGATTTGAAGGCGGGAGACATCGCGTTCCGCGGAAACTTCGCGACGGTCGACGAGAAGATGCGGGTCGCGAATCGGCGCGCGGGGCGAATTCACGAGGGAACGGCCGAGCTCGCCGAGGCAATCGACGGCATGAAACTCGGAAGGATCAAGGTGATGTTCCGCGCGGGCACGGAGCATCGCGCCGCCCTCGTGCTCCGAGGCCGCGGGCTCTCGCCGAAAGTCACGGACACGGATCCGCACGAACTCGGTCAGGAAATCCGGAAGGCCGAGGCGCTCGAGCCCGCCGCGAAGCCCACGGCCAAGGCGGTGAACGCCTTCACGAAGCAGGCACACAAGATCCTGAAAGACCATCCGGTGAATCGCGCCCGGGTCAAAGACGGCGAGCTGCCCGCGAATGCGATCGTCCTCCGCGGCGCCGGCGTCTACCCGGATCTCCCGCCGATCACGGAGCGATTCCACGTCAAGGCCGCCGGCGTCGCGGGCGTCTCCCTCATCCGAGGCATCTTCCGCGCCGTCGGGATCGACATGATCGAGGTCAAAGGGGCGACGGGCGGACTCGACACGGACATGATCGCGAAGGCGGACGCCGCGCTTGCGGCGCTCGACTCGAACGACCTCGTTGTCCTGCACGTGAAGGCGCCGGACCTCTGCGGCCACGACGGACACGCGTCCGAGAAGATCCACGTGATCGAGCGGCTCGATGCGATGATGGGCCAGCTGAAGCCGAACCTCCCCGCGGACGTCGTCGTCGCGATGACCGCCGACCACTCGACCCCCGTCGCGATCAAGGACCACTCGGGCGACCCGGTGCCCCTCACTTTGTTCGGCGAGGGCGTGCGCGTGGACGCCGTCCTCGCGTTCGACGAGCGAAGCGCCGCCCAGGGCGCCCTCGGGCGCATCTGCGGCCAGGACGTCATGAATCTCCTCATCGACCTCGCCGGCCGCGCGGAGAAGTTCGGCGCCTGAGCGGGCCCATCAAAGCCTATATACCTTGAGGAGTTTGCGGCCGAGAAGTCGGAGGAGGAGGCGATCGGATGGCCCAGGTGGACCTCAGTTGGGTGATCCCCCTCGCGGTCCTTGCGGGCCTCGGCTTCGCAGCGTTGCTCACGCGGGATGTCCTGCGGCGAGACACGGGATCCGATGCGATGCGAGAAATCGCCGAGGCGATTCAGCAGGGTGCCCGGGCGTTCCTCCGCCGGCAATACAAGACGATCGCACTCATCGCTGCGACCCTCGCCGTCCTCTTTGCGGTAGCCCTCGGACTCCAGCGCGGATACGTCGCGGGCCTCGAGACGGCGGGGGCCTTCGCCCTCGGCGCGACGTTCTCCGCCCTCTCCGGCTACATCGGGATGCACATCGCGATCCGATCGAACATCCGGTCGGCCGCCGGGTCGCTGAAGTCCTTCAATGACGCCCTCGTTACCGCACTCCGCGGCGGCGCGGTCTCTGGCGTTTCGATTGTGAGCCTCTCACTCGCCGGCGTTGCGATTTTGTACTACGGCTATGGCGCCCTTGGTCCCCTGGCCAATCCGACGACGTACACCGCTTGCATCAACACGGGCCTGTTCACCGCCGCTCAGTGCACCGCGCAGGCGATGGAAGACAGCCTCGTCCTCTCGATCGTGGGCTTCGGCTTCGGGGCGAGCCTCGTCGCATTGTTTGCCCAGCTCGGAGGCGGCATCTATACGAAGGCCGCGGACGTCGGCGCGGACCTTGTCGGGAAGGTCGAGGCCGGCATTCCGGAAGACGATCCCCGAAATCCGGCGGTCATCGCGGATCTCGTGGGCGACAACGTGGGAGATTGCGCCGGCCGCGGCGCGGACCTGTTCGAGTCCACCGCGGCCGAGAACATCGGAGCGATGGTCCTGGGCGTCGTCCTATTCCAGTATTTCGGCGTGGCGGGAGTGATCTTCCCGCTTGTCGCTCGTGGGTTCGGCGTGATCGCGAGCATCGCCGGCGTGCTTGTCGTCCGAGCAGGGGAGGAAGAAGCGCCGATGACCGCATTGAACCGAGGATACATCGTCGCCTCAGTCCTGGCGGCAATTCTCTTCGGCGTGGCGGCGTGGGCGATGTTGAATCCCACCCTTCCGACGGCGACCGGCGGCTTGACGTGGGCCTACTACTGGCTATGCGGCATCACGGGCATGCTCACGGCGGTCATCTACGTTTGGGTCACGCAATACTATACGGAAGCCCGCTACCGGCCGGTGAGAGAGATCGCCTCGGCGTCGGAGACAGGTCCTGCGACGAACATCATCTCGGGCTTTTCCGTCGGCCTCGAAGCGACGGCGATTCCCGCCGTGGTGGTGTCGATCGCGATTCTGGCCTCGTACTGGCTGGGCGAATCGACGGGCATCCGGGGGGGCGGGATCTATGGAACCGCGATCGCGACGATGGGCATGCTCGCGACGGCCGCGTATATCCTGGCGATGGATACGTTCGGGCCCATCGTCGATAACGGGGCGGGAATCATCGAGATGTCTGGAATGTCGGAGAGCGCCCGCAGGAACATGGACAAGCTCGATGCGGCGGGCAACACGACGAAAGCGCTTACGAAAGGCTACGCGGTCGGAAGCGCGGCCCTGGCGGCGTTCCTGTTGTTCAATGCCTTCCTGACGGAGGCAAGGGTGAGTGCGGTCGACCTCGCCCATCCGGAGACCTTCATCGGCGCCTTTCTGGGCGGCGCACTCGTCTTCTTATTCAGTGCGTACGCGATCCGCGCGGTCGGACGGGCCGCGTGGGCGATCATCAAGGACGTGCGCGATCAATTCCATGAGGACTCGGGCATCATGTCCGGCACGTCGAAGCCGGACTACGCGCGGTCCGTCGACATCGCGACCCGGAGCGCCTTGCGGGAGATGGTCATTCCCGGCCTACTCGCGGTCGGCACGCCCATCGCGGTGGGGTTCTTCTTCCGGTTCGTACGCATCACGCCGGGGCTCCTTGCGGGGGAACCGCTTGGCGGCACCCTGATGGTCGGCACAATCGCGGGCGTGCTCATGGCCCTAGCCCTTAACACCGGCGGCGGCGCCTGGGACAATGCGAAGAAGTTCATCGAAGCGGGGAATCTCGGCGGGAAAGGGAGCGCGACGCACAAGGCTGCCGTCGTCGGAGACACCGTTGGCGATCCGTTTAAGGACACCGCGGGCCCGTCGTTGCACATCCTCGTCAAGCTCCTCTCGACGATCACGTTGGTCATCGCGCCTCTCCTGATCTAGCGGGAGGACGTGACGCCGCAAAGGCCTAAATAGAAGGACCCTCTTCGCACGGGAAGCCGGTTTTCATGTATCAACGGGTCCAGCGGGAGGACACGGTCCGGATCCCGCCGGAACGCCTCGGCGAGGACATCGACACGGTCTCCCGGGAACTCACGCGGACGACCCTGGAGGGGAAGATCGGCGCCGACAAGACCCTCACCCTCGTCGCGAGCAACATCGAACGCGTCGGCGAGGGCCGCATCGTCCACGGGGACGGCGCGGTGTACCAGCGGGTGCGGTACGACGCACTCGTCTTCGCCCCGGCGCTCCAAGAGATCGTCGAGGGCACGGTCGTCGAGATCCTGAAGTTCGGCGCCTTCATCCGGTTCGGTCCGCTCGATGGGCTCCTGCACATCTCGCAGGTCATGGACGACCGCGTGGACGTCGACGAGGAGGGCCAGCGTCTGATCGGCAAGGACACCAAGCGAGATCTGCGGATCGGCGACAAGGTCCGCACGCGGATCGTCGCCGTCTCCCTGAACGAGCGCGCGCCGCGCGAGTCGAAGATCGGCCTGACGATGCGGCAGCCCGCGCTGGGCAAGCTCGACTGGATCGAGGAAGACCGAGCGCGAGCGGAAGGGCGGGCGCGGAAGAAGAGGGGCTGAGCGATGGTCGTCAAAATCCCGAAGGCATGCAAGAACTGCGGCCACGTGACCGACGAGGACAAGTGCCCGCTGTGCGGCGGCGATACGTCGAAGGACTGGCAGGGCTACGTGATTATCGTCGACCATCCCCGGTCCGAGATCGCGAAGAAGATGGGCATCCATGTCAACGGGAAGTTCGCCCTCCGCGTTCGATGAATTCGCGCACGTGACGATGCGGCTCCCCGATTCCCTCCGAGACTTCCTCCGATGGCCGATGGGCCCGCTCGTCCACGGCCCGGACATCCTGCCGACGATCGGCCGGGCGTCGCCCGTCGTCACGGTCGGAGATTTCTGCACGCTCGACCTCGTCGCCCGCGGCCGCACGCCCGATGTGTGCGTCGTCGACTTCAAGACGAAGCGCCAGGAAGACCCGGAGCTGCGGGAGGCGCTGCAGCGGATCGGCGACCGCGCGTTGCGCGTCGTCAACCCCGCGGCGACGATCACGCCGGAGGCGTGGACCGTCCTGTCCGAAGCCTTTAAGTCGAAGGAGCGGGTACGCGTCGAAGTCCGGGGCGAAGAGGACCTCCTCAGCCTCGTCTGCCTCGCCCTCGCGCCCGACTCGGCCGCCGTCCTGTACGGCATGCCGTCCCAGGGCGTCGTCGTCGTTCGGGCGGACTCGACGGCGAAGGCGAAGGTCCTCGACATCTTGCGACGGATGGAACGGTAGCGATGGAACTCCAAGTCCTCACGAAGAAGGACAACCCGCACCTGAAGCGGGTCGAGGTGACGTTCAAGGCGATCCACAAGGCCGAGCCGACACCGACGCGGGACGCGCTCCGCGCGTTCCTCGCGCGGGAGCTGAAGGCGACGAAGGACATCGTCGTGATCGACTCCCAAGCGTCGTCGTTCGGCCGGTACGAGACGCACGGATACGCGAAAGTCTACAAGTCGAAGGAGGAGGCGCTCTCCGTCGAGCGGAAGCACATCCTCGTCCGGAACAAG